>JBJFFF010000116.1:0-9851 GCA_051891455.1 Clostridia bacterium
TTTGACATTCTGGGTATCCTGGGCATGCTAAGAATTTTCCATATCTTCCATATTTGATTACCATCATTCTTCCACATTTTTCACATGGTACATCAGATACTTCATACTCTAGTTTTACATGTTCTAATTCTTTTTCTACTTTTTCCACTACAATTTCAAATGGTCCATAAAAATCGCTAATAACATCTTTCCATTTTAATTTTCCTTCAGCAATTTGGTCAAATTCTTCTTCCATTCTTGCTGTAAATGTTACATTAATTACATCTGGGAAGTTTTCTACAAGCAAGTTATTCACAATTTTTCCAAGTTCTGTTGGATGTAATTGTTTTTGTTCCTTTTCCACATATCTTCTTGCTAAAATTGTAGTTATTGTTGGAGAATATGTACTTGGTCTTCCTATTCCTTTTTCCTCTAATGCCTTTACCAAACTTGCTTCTGTATATCTTGGAGGTGGCTCTGTAAAGCTTTGCTTTGAGTCTAATTTTTCATTTATTAATTCTTGACCTTCTTTTAGTTCTGGAATTTTAGCAAATTCCTCTTTTGTTTCATTATCTTCAGTTTCTACGTATAATGCCATAAATCCTTTAAATTTAAGAGTCTGTCCATTTGCTCTAAAATTATAATCATCTGCATTTATTTTTACCGAAACTGTATCAAAAATTGCTGGCTTCATTTGGCTTGCTAAAAATCTATTATATATAAGTTTATATAATTTATATTGGTCATTTGTTAAAGATGATTTTATTTTATCTGGTTCTAGGTCTATATATGTTGGTCTTATTGCTTCATGTGCGTCTTGTGCGTCTGATTTTGTTTTGTAATATCTGTTTTCATAATAGTCTTCACCATACATTTTTGTTATTTGCTCTTTTGCAGCAGTTCTTGCTTCTTCAGATATTCTTGTAGAGTCTGTTCTCATATAAGTAATTAAACCAACTGTTCCTTTATCTGCAACTCTTACACCTTCGTATAAGCCTTGAGCAACAGACATTGTCTTTTTTAATGGGAAGTTTAGTTTTCTTGATGCCTCTTGTTGCATTGTACTTGTTGTAAATGGTGGAGCTGGTGTTCTTTTCTTTTCTCCTTTTTTTATCTCATTTACAATAAATTTTGCTTTTTCTAAATCTTTTAAAATTTTGTCTACTTCTTCTTTGGAATGTAACTCTATTTTTTTATCATTTTTTCCATAGAATTTTGCTTCAAATGTACTTTTTGCTTTCCCAGTTCTTAAATTAGCATAAATATTCCAGTATTCTTCTGGAATGAAGTTTTCTATCTCTTCTTCTCTTTCTACAATAAGCCTTACTGCAACAGATTGCACTCTTCCTGCTGATAGGCCTTTTTGAACTTTTTTCCAAAGTACTGGGCTTATTTTATATCCTACTATTCTATCTAATACACGTCTTGCTTGTTGTGCATCTGTTAAATTCATATCTATTGTTCTAGGATTTTTTATTGCATTTTTTACTGCGCCTTTTGTTATTTCGTTAAATGTAACTCTACATATTGATTTTTCATCTATTCCTAGAATATGTGCTAAATGCCATGCAATTGCTTCTCCCTCACGGTCAGGGTCAGTTGCAAGATATACTTTTTTTGCAGATTTAGCGTCTTTTTTTAGTGATTTTATTAAATCACCTTTTCCTCTAATGTTTATATATTCTGGCTCAAAAGTTTTTAGGTCTACACCTAATTTTGATTTTGGTAAATCTCTAATATGCCCCATAGATGCAACTACTTTTGTGTTTCCTCCTATGAATTTTTTTATTGTGTTTGCCTTTGCTGGTGATTCTACTATTATTAATGTGTCTGCCATATTGTGCTTCCTTTCTTCTTCGTTTTATTTAATAAATAATAATTTGTATGAGAAGTGTGAAGTGGGAGGTGCGAAGTGGGCAAATAGAGCAAAGTCTACGAAGCCCATCCATAAATGCTCACCTCACACCGCACACATCTCACCTCCAAATTAACATTTATCTTTAATTTAACCATATAATGGATATTCTCTACAAATTTTATTTACTTCTTCTTTTATTTTGTCTTTATTTGCCTCATAATTATTTACAGTCTCATTTATTAAATTGGCTATTTTTTTCATTTCTCCTTCTTTTTATGCTGTCTCCAATTTTTGTATAAATTCATTTTAGAATTATATACTAATTTTTCTAAACTGTAAACACATTATATTCTAAAAATTTGGTTTAATAATGAAAATTGGAACAGTCCCCCTTTTTATCTAAAAAAAGTGGTTCCAATTTTGAACCACCTTTTCTTACATTACCACCTCTACCTCATTTATATTCCCATCATCTGCTAGTTTTATTTGTAAATCTTCTATTTCTTTTCCATTTAAAAACATTTTTTCTACTCCTGTGTTTTTGCCATTTGGATTTTTTACTTTTATGTTATAAATACTATTTCCGAATTTGTATCTTATACTATATTCCTTCCAGTCTTTTGGTATACAAGGAGTTATTTTTAATATTCCATTTTCTATATTTAATCCTAAAATATTTTCTAGCCCTATTTTACAAAACCAACTTGATGAGCCTGTATACCAAGTCCAGCCACCTCTTCCTTCTAGCCCTTTTGCTTCATATATATCTGCTGGTATTACATATGGCTCTACTTTGTATTTTTTTGCAGCATCTTTTGTTCTTGAGTGTTCTATTGGGTTTATCGTTGTGTAATATTCTACTGCTTTATCTCCAAACCCTAGTTTTGTAAATGCTAAAATTGCCCACATTGCAGCATGTGTGTATTGTCCTCCATTTTCTCTTACTCCTGGGAGATATGCTTTGATATATCCTGGCTCTATTTTGGTTTTTTCAAATGGTGGATCTAATAATTTTATTAAACCATTTTCTTTATCTATTAAAAGATTTTCTAAACTTTCCATTGCAATATATTTCTTATCATTATCTGCTGCACCTGAGATTACCCCCCAGCTTTGAGATATACTATCTATTCTGCACTCTTCATTCTCAACACTTCCTATTGGATCGCCATTATCCATATATGCTCTTCTAAACCATCTTCCATCCCATCCATTAGTGTTTAATGCTCTCTTTAATTTTTGTTTTACTTTTTCATATTCTTTTATTTTTGTATCATCTGATTTTATTTCACAAATTTTGCTAAATCTATCTAATATATTATAAAGGAAAAATCCTAGCCATACACTTTCACCTTTTTTATTATTTCCTACTGTATTTAAGCCATCATTCCAATCTCCGCTTCCTATTTTAGGTAAGCCATTTTCTCCAAAGTCTAAAGATTTTTCTATTGCTCTTATACAGTGGTTGTATATTGGTTCTTTTACGTCTGACTGTTCATATTTATCATATTTTTCATCAATTCCCTCTGGTAAAACTTCTCCTTCTAAATAAGGGATTTCCTCATCTAAAATACTAATATCTCCTGTATAATCTATATACTCACAAACTACATAAACAAGCCATAATAAGTCATCCGAAAACCTTGTTCTTATTCCTCTTCCGAGTTTCCTCGTGCCACCAATGTTCTACATCTCCTTCTATAAATTGGTGTTTTGCTGCAATTAGTATCTGCTTTCTCATTAAATTTACATCTATATATTTTACTCCTAAAGTATCTTGGAGTTGGTCCCTAAATCCTATTGCTCCTCCAGATTGATAGTATCCTGATTTTGCCCATAATCTTGAAACAATACTTTGATATTCAGCCCAGCCATTTAGCATAATATTCATAGATTCTACTGGTGTGTTTACATGAACTTTATTTAATAATTCATACCAATATCTTTTTGTATTTTTTAGTAATTCTTCACATTTTTCAGAATCTCTGTAATCTTCATTTAAAGCTTCATTTTCTTTTTTGGCTCCCAAATTTAATAAGATATTTTTCGCTTCATAAGCCTCTAATGTTACATCTATTTCTATTGCAATACAAGATTTTTTATAAAGTCCACTTGTATTTCCTAGGTGTTTTTGAGGATTTTTTAAGTCCTTACTTCCAATAAATTCATTTTTATCTCCTGTAAAATCATTTATCTTTTTATTTGTTGTAACAAATACCTCTTCATCTTTCATCTCTTGTTTATACATATTTGTTGCTGTTACGAAATTTCCTTTTTGTTCTACTTTTATATATCCAGAAGTTTTTATTTCATCTTCTCCTAAAACTGGTTTTATATAATAAACTATTTTTAAATTTTTTTGCTCATTTGAAGTGTTTTTTAATCTTAAAATATTTATTTTTACTGAGTCTTCTAAAGGTACAAAAGTATCTAATTCGTGTAATATTTCATCCTTTAAAGTTTTTAATTTTACATACCCAAATCCATAAGTTATATGATATTCTTGAGTTTCACTTATATTATCTGAAAGGCTCCATTTTCTGCCATTATCTAGGTTTTCCAAATAAATTATTTCTGATGGAATATCTCTACTTGGTGTGTTGTTCCAAGCCGTTATTCTATTTAGCCTACTATTTTTATACCAAGTAAATCCACCTAGGTTTTGTGTAACTAGTGTTCCAAATTCTGGATTTGCTAGAACCAACGACCAAACTGTTGGAAGTTTTTGATTATCAGAAATTTTAAATTTATATTCTAATCCATCTTCAGTAAATCCACCATATTCATTATAATATTGTAAAATGCTGTAGTCTTCATTTAAAGTTTCTATACTATCATTTGCTACGGGCAGAGGTGGAACTCTGCCCCTACCTTGCTTCCTTCTACCTAGAAATTCTTCCTCTAAATCTTTAAGTTGGGTTCCCACATTTCCTAAGCTTGCATCTAAAATTAAATTTGCTCTAAATTCTAATAATTCTAAGTCGTCTTTTTTTAACTCATTTTCATTTATTGTAAAAATTCCGCCAAATATATTTTTTAAATATAGCAATTGTCTGTTTTGTATTTCACCATCAATTTCATTTTCTAGATAGTGTTCATAAGAATTAATCTCTCTATTTAAAATTACTAATTCAATTTTTATATTTTTACTTCTAAAAAATTCATATGCTTTTAACACATCTTTTAAAATATATTTTTCATTTATATCTCTAATTTTAACTAAAAGTATTGGCAAATCTCCAGATATTCCAAATTTCCATAAATCGCTTTGTGAATATACATGGCTTGGAGCAATACCCGTTTCTAAATTTTTCATTGGATTTCGGAATAAAAGTAATGATAACATTTTTTGGTATTTCTCAATATCTCTTCCTTTAAGTCCCAAATAAATGCTTTCCGCTTCTGTTTTTGCTCTTGATAGTTCAAATACTTTTGTGATTGCATTTGAATTTTTATACTCATTTAACATATTTGTAACATTATCTTTATTTTCAGATACACATATAACTAAATCTACTATTGCTTTCTTTTTTGGTTCTAGTTTTATTATTCTTTTAGTTGCTAAAACGCTTTCTGTAACTTGTGATAAAGTACTTGTAAATGGCTGATTTTTTAATATCATTTCTGGAACACCAGATATATTTCCTTGTCCAAAAAATCTTTCCTTATTTATCTCAAATTCTAAATTTCCTATTGTTTGGTTTTCGGTATATAAATTTACTCCTAGGAATATATCTCTTTCTTTAAAGCCTCTCTTTTTCCTTTTTACAATTATTTCTCCAGTCTCTTGCTGGGTGTAAGTTACAAATAAATTATTAAATGCTGGGTGGCTATATTCTTGTTCTTTGCTTGATAATACTGGTTCGAAATAATTTATAATTTCTAGGTTTTCTGTTCTATCACCTTCATTTGATATCTCAAGCCTTCTTATTTCAACTGGTTCATCTGGAGCAATTACAGTACTTGTTTTTATTTTCATATTACTAACTGTTTTTATTGTTTTTATGCAGTCTGGCGCAAAAACTACTTTTCCCTCATCATCTTTTTCAACATCTGCACTTATAATTTGGTTGTTACTCAAATTTTTAATATAGAAAAAGTTTCCTTGTTTATAATCATCTGTTTCTTTAAATTTATTAATAAATATATTCTTATATTTGCTAAAGCCTTGCCCATCTACTAAGCTTAAAACCGTATAAGTTCCATTTGAAATAACATTTGAAGTCGGCAAATCTTTATTTACTTTTGTATAAATTCTTTCACTATAATTTTGATAATCTTTTGTTTTTAATTTTTCTATTTTCTCCTTTTTCTCTTTTGTAACAATTGCTTTTTGAGGCATTCTTTCTTGAAGTAAAATGTCTATTGCCTCTATTTCTGGATTTTGATAAAATCTATTTATTAGTATTTTGTTATTTACACAATTGTTTATTGAAAGTAGTATCAAGCCTTGGTGATGTGCCATATAAGTTTTTACAATTTGTTTAGTTTCATTTGGTTTAAGTCTTGAATTTGTGTAATCTACAGACTCATAGAATCCATATTTTCCAAGCATACCCTCTTGTTCTAATCTTCTTATATTTTTTATGCTATCATTTTGGGCATATATTAAACTTAAAAATACTGAATATGAAGATATAACTACATCTTCATCTAAGCCTCTTTTTAATCCTAGCCACGGAATGCCAAAAGCTTTATATTGGTAGTTATTGTTTAAATCTTTTAGGCTAAATGCTGCTTCTGAAATTCCCCAAGGTACACCTAGTTTTTTTGCATACTCCTTTTGGCTCATTATCATAAACTTGCAAGATTCATCAAGTAGACTTCCTTCATAAGATTTGATATTTACACTTGGCATTAAATATTCGAATGCTGTTCCAGACCAAGATATTAGTCCTTTATACCCGTTTAAAGTTGTAAGAGTTCTACTTAAAGCATTCCAATGCTTTGATGGAACATCTCTTTTTGCTATTGCCACAAGGCTTGCTTGCCTTGCTTCTGATGCAAGTAAGTCATAATAAGAATCTGTTAGTTTATTTTCTTCTATATTAAACCCTATTGAAAATATTCTTTTTTTATAATCATATAAAACCAAAAAGTTTGTATTTGTTATTAGTCTATCAATTATTTGAATTAAAACTTCTATTCTTTCTGTTTTAGGAATGCCTTTTAAAAAGTTTTTTAATGTGTATAAATATCCCACAAAATTTCCACTATCAACTGTAGATATATAACGCGGCATAAGTGGCTCTAATGTTACTGTATTATACCAGTTATAAAGGTGTCCACACCATTTTGGAAGTTTTTCTATTGTAAATAACATTTTTTCTATTAAATCTATACATTTATTTTCATCAATATAGCCTAAATCATAGGCAGATACAACTGCTAAGAGCCCTAATCCAATATTTGTTGGAGAGGTTCTATTGGCTACTTTCTGTTTTCTACTTTCTTGATAGTTATCTGGTGGTAAAAAGTGATTATATTCATTAATATTATCTTCAAAATACTTCCAAGTTTTATTTCCTATTTCTACTAAATAATTTTTATCTTTTTCATTTATACTTTGTACTTTAGCATTGTTTTTACTAATATACCAAGCTATACACGGTGCAATTAGCCAAATTTCCCCTATAATTAAGGTTACATTTTTTGCAAAATATATTCCTGCTATAATTCCTATAACTCCTAAAATTACATTTGCTTTCATATTTTTAAAATATGAAAGTAAGTCCGTTTTGGCTTGTTTTTCTGCCTCTTCAGATGTGGTCCACTCTAACAAATTTTGTTTCGATATTTTTAGCCTATATATACTTTTTCCTACTGCATTTACAGTTTTACAAGCCTTGTCTGGCAAAAGCATAAAGTCAAGTATTCCTCTTAAAACACTTGCATTTAAGTCTCCTATAACTTTTGTAATGCTCTTATGTGCGACAAATAAAGAGTTTGGAGTACTCTTTTTAAACACAATATAATTTCCAAGATCTAATATACTTGGAAAAATTACAGATACAATTCCAATGGCAAAGCTTATTTTTGATTTGAAAGCTAAGCCTATAATAATTAATATTAGTGCAAGTACTGGCACTAAACTTCTTCTTAAATTATCTAAAATTTTAAATTTTGAAAGTGTATTTAATGGGTTTTGTTTTTTTTCTCCATTTCTAGTTACGATCGTATTTCTAAGCCACCCTAGTAGTTGCCAATCTCCTCTTATCCATCTATGAAGCCTTTGCATATAACTATTGTATTTTCCTGGGCACCCATCTAATAAAAATATGCTAGTATCTAAGCCTGCTCTTAAATAACTTCCTTCTAGCAAGTCGTGGCTTAGTACGGTATTTTCTGGAATTTCATTTGATAAAACCTTATGAAAAACTGCTACATCATATATACCTTTTCCTGTAAATATACCCTCTCCGAAATTATCTTGGTAAACATCAGATATAGCATTTGCATAAAGGTCTGTTCCTCCCATACCAGAAAATATTTTACTAAATAAACTTTGTCTGCTAGACTCTAAGTCTACTCCAACTCTTGGCTGAATTAGGGCATGCCCTTGTTCTACAATATTTTTTCTTTCATTAATTACTGGCTTATTTAAAATATGCGCCATACTACCTATTAATTGGCTGGCTGAATCTAGAACCAAATTTGTATCTGAGTCTAAAGTTATAACATATTTTATTTTGTTCCTAACATCACTTTCTACTAAAGTGTTTGTATTGAAACCATTTTCTCCAATAACTAAAAATTTATTAAACTGGCATAATAGTCCTCTTTTTCTTTCCCAGCCCAAATAGCACTTTTCACTAGCATTCCAAGTTCTATTTCTATATAAAAAATAAAATTTATCACCATATTTCTCATTTAATTTTTTAGACTCTTGAATTCCTGTTTCAATTACTTCTTCATCAAAACTTTCCTTTTCATTTTTAGATGATGTACAATCTCCTAAAAGTGCAAAATATAGATTTTCAGATCTATTTGCTAAATAATAAACTTCCAATTTATGCATTAATTCTTCTACTTTTTTCTTACTGTTTATTATTGTTGGTATAACTACTAAGCACGAATACTCCTCTGGAATTCCTGCGCTAAAATCTAATTTTGGAATTATTTTAGGTTTAACAATTTTTACTAAAATATAGTTTATAATTTGTATTAGAATTTCAGATATTGGAATAAATGCTAAAGCAGAAGTTATAACACTATAAATTACTGAATTTGTGTTTTTATAAATGCATAATCCACAAATTATTGTAAGTATTGTGGTTAATATATAAATTGCTCCAATATATGTTTCTGCTTTTGCTTTATTGGTTTTATGCATAAGTTTAGGATTAGCATTTAGCCTTTTTATTAGTTCATTATAGCCTTCATTAATTAAATAATATCCAATATGTGCTCTTCTTCCATCTTCTAAGTTTTCATTTGCAAGTTCTAATACTTTATTTGCAATATAATTTTCAGAAATTTTTGTTTTATTTGCAAGTTCTTTTATTTTTTCTCTATAATATGCTTTTGTTCTATAATCCATTTTAGAATAAACATTCGCTGGGTCTTTTTTTAGTATTTCTTCTACTCCATTTATTTCTTCAAATAACATTAAGAAATTAATTCTGGATATTTCTTTTATACTTGTTATACTGTTTCCAATTAGTACTTTTTGCATTGCTATATCAAAATGTTCTTTTTTTATTGCTTCAGAAATTGTAATACCTGTTTTTTTAACCTCTTCTTCTAAAATGTTTAAATATGCAATTCCTTTTTTACCAAATCTTTTTAATTTATAAGACATATATTCTATAAATGGATATTTCATTTCGTTTTTTAAGTGACTTGGTCTAAAAGTTATTTTTGGAGATTTAAACTTAGGTTCCTCTTTTTTTTCAACTAATCTTTCTATAATACTTTCTACTTTATATTTTTGGGTTTGTGCTTGCATTATTTTTTCACATACTGCACGTATATTTTCTATTATTGCTATTTCTAGTAAAATCCAAAGGTTCCA
>JBJFFF010000117.1:0-9845 GCA_051891455.1 Clostridia bacterium
AGATTTTAAAAATTATATTCACTTTGGATGTACTTCTGAAGATATCAACAATTTAGCTTATGGATTAATGATAAAAAATGGTTTATATAATGTATTTATTCCAGATGCTGAGAATTTAGTTGATATTGTAGCAAAAAAAGCCAAAGAGTATAGAAATATTCCAATGCTTGCACATACTCATGGGCAACCTGCAACACCAACAACTGTTGGTAAAGAACTTGCAATTTTTGTTTATAGGTGGCAAAGTATTTTAAAATTACTTAAAACTATAAATTTAAGAGGTAAATTTAGTGGAGCAGTTGGAAATTTTAATGCTCATGTTGTAGCTTTTCCGAATTTAAATTGGATTAAGATTGGGACAGAATTTGTAGAAAGTTTAGGTTTAGAGTTTAATCCACTTACAACTCAAATAGAATCTCATGATATTATTTGTGTAATTTTTAACTATATAAAATCTTTTAACAATATAACAATGGACTTTAATTCAGATATGTGGATTTATATTAGCCATAACTACTTTAATCAGTCTGTTGTAAAAACAGAAGTTGGGTCTTCTGTTATGCCTCATAAGGTAAACCCTATTAACCACGAAAATTCTATGGCAAATATTCGTATAGCAAATTCTATATTTACTGCACTTTGTGAGAATTTACCAGTTTCAAGAATGCAAAGAGATTTAAGCGACTCTTCTGCACTTCGAAATATTGGTGTAGGTTTTGCTCATAGCTTAGTTTCAATTAATCAAAGTATAATTGGGTTTAACAAACTTACTCCAAATGAAAAAGTTTTAAGTGAAGACTTGAATTCAAATGTTGCGGTAGTTTCAGAAGCTATACAAACTGTTCTTAGAAAAAACGGATACTGGAATGCTTATGAATTGTTAAAAGAATTAACTAGAGGGAAAGAAATTACTTTTCAAGATATACAAAGTTTTGTACAAGGTTTAGATATTCCAAATGAAGATAAAGAAAATTTACTAAACCTAACGCCTTTTAATTATTTAGGTTTAGCAGATAAGTTGGTGGATTTTATTTAATTATTCAATAAAAAGCTTTGTTTAAATATGAAATTTATTCAAGTTCCTGCCTTGCTCCGCTTAGGAAGCGTCACTTTCATAAATTTATATTTTAACCAAAGCTTTTTAAGATAGAAAATATTATAATAACGTTTATATTATTTTTCCTCCTCCTAGAACGATGTCGTCTATATAAAATACTATTGATTGCCCTGGCGTTATTGCTCTTTGTGGTTCATTAAATACTATTTTGATTTTGCCATCTTCTACAGGATAAATTGTACACTCTGCTTCTTTTGCAGCATATCTTATTTTTGCTTTTACTTCCATTGGGCTTGTTATTTCATCCATTAATATTAAATTAATTTCATTTGCTATTGCTTCTTTTGAAAATATTTCTTTTTCTTCTCCAACTATTAACTCATTTTTTTCTGGATTAAAGCCTTTAACAAATAGTGGAACCTCATTTGAAATTCCAAGACCTTTTCTTTGACCAATTGTATATTTATAAAGGCCTTCATGTTTTCCTAGGATTTTTCCTTCAGTATTTACTATATTTCCAACATTTAATTTCAAATCGGAATTTGTTTCTAAGAATTTTTTATAGTCTCCATCTGGTATAAAGCATATGTCTTCACTATCTGGTTTTTTTGCTACTTGTAAATTATGCTCCTCAGCAATTTTTCTTATTTGTTCTTTATTTTCAAAATCTCCTAAAGGGAATAACACTTTATCTGTCATTTGTCTTGGCAAATTATATAATACATAACTTTGGTCTTTCTTTCCTGCATTTGATTTTTTTAATACATATTGTTTATATTTTTCACTATATTCTATTTTTGCATAATGCCCTGTTGCAATATAATCACAATTTAGTTTTTTTGCCATTTCATACATTACGCCAAACTTCAAGTATTTATTACATTCAATACATGGATTTGGAGTTCTGCATTTTTTATATTCAGATATAAAATCTTGTATTACACACTTATTAAATTCTTCTTTAAAATTTAGTACATAATGTGGTATGTCCAAAACGTCGCATACTCTTTTTGCATCCATTGTAGAGTTTAGGTTACAACATCCGCCTTCAACATATTCATCATCACTTTCCCATAGTTTCATTGTTGCACCAATTACTTCATATCCTGCTTCTTTTAATAAAATAGCAGCTACACTACTATCTACCCCGCCACTCATTCCTAATAATACTCTTTTCATTTATTTGCTCCTTATTTTTATTTTATTTTTCTAATTTTTGTAAAACACTATCATTATATAATATCTCTGGTGCAATGTCTTCTCCACTTTGCCATTGTATTGAAAGTCCTAATATTGCTATTTTTTTAAATTTTTCTTCATCTTTTAATTTTTTATAGAATTCACACGTATTTAGTAATTCTGTCATATCATAAATTTTTAATTCCCCTGTTTCATATAATAACTCTATTTTGTAATTTTCTAATGCCTTTGCCCTTATTAATTTTGGAGTCATATACATAACATCTCCCCCTTTTACCTTAATGGCTCTATTTTAAAATATTCATCCCCATTTTTCATTAAATTCCATAGAGATTTCAATTCCTCTGTATGTAGTAGAATCCACGCCTCTACTAATTTGGCTTGTCTTATAGGAAGTTCTCCTTCTAATTTATTTGCTGCCAAATCATATACTGCATTAAATTCATTATATACTACATGAATATGTGGTATATGGTGTTGCTCTTTTTCTCTAAAAAACATTTGTATTATAATACCATAAAATTGTGAAATAACTGGCAAATGTCTTCACCTCCTTACTATATCATCTTTTTGTCTTTTTTTCAATAATTAAATTCTATTTTTAAGGAAAATTTTTAAGATAAAAAGTATTCTGATTTAAAATTATTTTAGATATTGCTATTAGAAGCAACTTAAAGACATAACTATATTAATATAATTATTTCGAAAAGTAAAGACTTTTTCATCGACATTAAATGACATATTATATAAAGTAAAAAACGGAAAAAACTTCCGTTTTTATTTTATTTTTCTAATTTTTGCTACAAAGAATCCTTCATATAATTCATTTGGTTTTACACATATTGTTCCTTTTATTTTAGTTGGTAATTGTGGGATTTCTTCTATACCCTCAAATTCTATTGGAACTATTTCACACCCATCATTTAATATTATATTTACAATTTCTTCATTTTCACATGATAATATTGAACAAGTTGAGTATACCATATCTTTTCCTGGTTTTAATACCTTTATTGCTTTTTTTAATAATTCAAATTGTGTTTTTGTACACTTATCTATTAGTTTTTTTGTAAAATATTTTTCTATATTACTATCTTCTGCATTTAGTGTTCCGCTTCCACTACAAGGGCTATCTAATAATATTTGGTCAAATGAGAAAAAGTCACTTATTTTTCTACTGTCTGTTTCCATTACATATACAGATGTTGCCCCTTGTTTTTGAATATTATATTTTAATTTTTCCGCACGTATTTTATTCATTTCACATGCAGTTATGTGTGCTTTGTTATTTGTTAATGCTGCTATTTGTGTTGTTTTTCCTCCTGGTGCTGCTGCCATATCTAATATATCTGTTTTTTCTTGCGGATTTAATATAATTGGTGGTAACATTGAAGATAAGCTTTGTAAATATATTTCTCCATTATTATATATTGCTAAATTTTGTAGTTCTTTTTCTGTGGCATTTTCTACAATATATGAATTATTGCTCCAAGCTACTTTTCTTGTTTCTATCCCTGCATTTTTTAATTCTTGTTCTACTGCTTCATTTGAACCTTTTAATGTGTTTACTCTAAATGTTGCTTTTCTTTTTGCAGTATATCCTTCTATAATTTCTTTTGATAAATCTTTTCCATATTGTTCTTCTAACATTTCAATTAAAAATTGTGGTATGTTCATTTTTCATCTCCTCTTAATAATATTTATCATCTTCCCAATTATATGGATTATTAGTTATATATTGTTTTATCATTAAATATTCTTTTTCATTTCTGATAATATGTTCATAATAATTTCGTTGCCATAATGAATACCCAATTTCTTTTGTAACAATAGATTTAAAAGAATTAATTACTGTCGGGATTGTAGGGGTCGCAGTCCTCGGCGACCCGTTTTGTTAAGACCATAATCAAATGAATATGATTAGGCATTATTATATATTCATCTATTAAAACATTTTTTATTTTCTTGTTACAATTTTCTATATGTTTTTTTACAATTTTTCCTTCTTCAGATAAATTTACCTTATCTAATGTATTCGGGTCGCCCTGGAGTGCGACCCCTACGTTAATCCTTCCCAATAAATTCAATCTGTCTTTAATACATATTGTTATAAAATAGTATCCTTCTAATGAATAATCATAATATTTTAGTCTAATATTTTTTCTTTGGGGTAAATTATCGTTCATATAACTCCTTTCTTCCCCATATGACTTGTATTATATTATTATTTTAATTAGTTTGCAATAGTTGTGATATTTCTTCATTTGATATTTTTTAACTAAATAATGGATTTTACTGCTTAGATTTTAGCAGATTTTTGATTTAAAATTTTAGAATTTAAAATTTTTTATAAAACTCTTCTAGCGGAATTGCTTCTTCTCTTTCTTTTTTCCTTTGTTCTTCAGTTAAAGAATACTCTTTTAATAACAATAATTTTTCTGTTACGTCCATTTCTTCTAATTCTTCAACTTGTAAGTCTGGCATTGTTTCTAAAAGCTTTACATCTAGCAGTTTTTCTGCAATTTTTTCTATTCTTTTAGCTTCTTCAATGCTTAAATGATATGAAATATTGTTAATGTCTATTAATGTTTGTTTAAATTCTTCACTCATATAAATTCACTCTCCTCTCACAAGGATTAGTATATCATAGATTTTATATAATTGCTAGAATTAAATCCAATCTCCGTATTTTTTTATATATATTTTCTTAGCAAATATTGCTGCGACGCAGTATAGCGCAGTTACTCCAATTATTACATTTAAATAATTTAGCGTTACTGGTACTAGTCCAATTGCTTTTCCTAAGAATGTGTATGGTACTAATACTCCTATAATACTTAATAATATTGATGAAAAATATACCATTTTATTTGCATTGCTTTGTACAAATGGCATTTTAGCAGTTCTTATAATGTGCATACCTGTAAGGTTAGAAACTATACTGTAACTAAACCATACTGTTTGGAATACTGCCGCTTCCCTAATTCCAAATATAAACCATAATGATGCAAATACTAGCATATCAAAGGCTGAACTTAATGGTCCCATAAAAAGCATAAAATGTTTTAGGTCTTTTACATCAAATCTTTTAGGGCTTTGCAAGTATTCTTTATCTACATTATCAAATGGTAAAGTCAATTGTCCAAAATCGTACAATAAACTTTCTACTAATAATTGTATTGGCGTTTCTGGTAGGAACGGTAAAAATACACTTGCAATTATTACAGACATAACTTCTCCAAAGTTAAAGCTTACAGCCATTTTTATATATTTCATTAGATTCCCAAATGTTCTTCTTCCTTCTGTTACACCATCTAAAAGTACATTTAAGTCTTTTTCTAAAAGAATTATATCTGCAGTTTCTTTTGCAATATCAACTGCTGTATCCACAGAAACCCCAACATCTGAGTTAGTAAGTGATGGTGCATCATTAATTCCATCTCCCATATAACCTACAACATTGCCACTTTCCTTCAAAATTCTAACTATTCTTGCTTTTTGTATTGGTGTTAATTTAACAAAAACATTGGATTTTCTAAGTAACCTTAGAACTCCGTTATCTGCTAATTTATCTATTTGACTACCTGTTATGATTTTATTTGTATTTATATTTACTTTTTTACAAATATTTTTTGTAATTGCTGCGTTGTCTCCAGTTAGCACTATTACCCTAATTCCTGCATTATTTAATTTTTCTATTGCTATTTTTGCACTTTCTTTTGGTGGGTCTAAAAATCCAACAAAACCAACTAATGACATTTGTTTCTCATCTTCAACACTAAATGTTTCTATATTGTCTACATTTTTCTTTTGGCAAACTGCAACTACTCTTAAGCCATCTTCATTTAGTCTATTTGCAATTTCTCTAATGTTGTCTTTTATCTCTTTTGTTATTGGCATAATTTCGTGATTGTAATCTATTGTGTTACAAATACTTAATATTTCTTCAACTGCACCTTTTGTGATTAGTAGTTTCCCGTCATCATTTGAAACTACAACTGACAATCTTCTTCTTGTAAAGTCAAATGGGATTTCGTCTACTTTTTTACACTCATTTACTAAATTACTTAAATTATTTTTTAAGGCTCTATTAATTACCGCCTCATCTATACTTCCTTTTAAGCCTGTTTGGAAATACGAGTTTAAAAATGCATGTTTTAACACTCGTATATCTTCATTTCCATATACATCCAAATATTTTTCTAATACTATTTTATCTTCTGTAAGTGTTCCAGTTTTATCTGTACATAAAATATTCATTGCCCCAAAGTTTTGTATAGAGTCTAATTTTTTTACTATTGTCTTTTTCTTAGACATCCTTACTGCACCTTTTGAAAGGCATGATGATAAAATCACCTGTAGTAATAGTGGTGTTATTGTTATTGCAATTGCTACTGCAAATGTGAATGATAATATATAATCATGTTTCCAGGCATTTAATATAAATACAATTGGAATTAAAACTAGCATAAATCGAACTAATAATTTACTAATACTCTCAATTCCTTTTTGAAAATTAGTTTTTGGTTTTCCTTGAGTTAGAGTATATGCAACTTTTCCAAAATAAGTGTCATCACCTTTTTTTATAACCACTGCTTTTGCTGTTCCACTTATTACATTTGTTCCCATAAAACATATTGTGTCTAAGTCTGTTATACTTTCTATTTCATTTATGCCGTCTAATTCTGTGTTTGTAACTTTTCTTACTGCATCAGATTCACCTGTGATAGATGATTGCCCTACATATAAATCCTTAGATTCTATTATGCGAAGGTCTGCTGGAATCATATCCCCTGCCGATAGAAGTACAATGTCTCCTAAAGTAACTTCTTTTAGAGGTATTTTTATTTTTTCACCATTTCTTATTACTGTGCTTGTTGTTTCAACAAGTTCTTTTAGTTTATCAGCTGCTTTATTTGAGCGGAATACCTCAAAAAATTCGAGTAATGTGCTTACTATAATTAGTACAATTATTACTATAATATTTGCTGGACTTGGATTTTCTGGTAAAATTATATCTGTGTAGACTAAGATGAAACCTATTCCTAGTAAAATACTATTAAATGTACTAAATAAACTAGATAACAAATAATTATACCATTTTTTGGGTTTTGATTGTTTTATTTGATTTAGCCCTAGATTTTTTAGTTTTTCTTTTGCTTCTTCTGTTTTTAGCCCTTGTTCTGATATTTTATATTTATTTTTAAATTCTTCTACTTTTAGTACTGAGTCTTCTCCATAATATTTTTTTACGTCTATATCTTCCTTTTTTATGTTTTGCATACTATCAACTCCTGTGTTTTGTCTTACTTAGTATGCCACAGATTGCCTAAAAATAAAGATTTTTTTGAGAATTATTAATAATATAAATTGTAATTTGTAGAAGTGAGAAGTGGGAGGTGCGAAGTGGGAAAATAAAGCAAAGCCTACGAAGCCTTGTCATAAATGCCCACCTCACACCGCACACATCCCACCTCCAAATTACAATTTATCCTATTGGGTCTTAACACAATTATAATATTTTTTAAAGGAAATTATATTATTTTTTTGTTTTTTATGATATTCTATTTATTAGGTGATTTTATGATAGGTGTAATTGTTGCTGAATTAGAAGAAATGGATGCTGTAAAAGAAATTATGGAAAATGTAAATTCCATAGATATCTATAATTTAAAAATATATACTGGTAGAATAAACAATAAAGACTTTTTGCTTGTTCGAAGCGGTGTTGGAAAAGTTAACGCTGCTAGGGTTGCCCAAATTATAACAGATAAGTTTGATTTAAGTTATGTAATTAATGTTGGCTCTGCTGGTGGATTAAATGAAAATTTAAATATTGGAGATATTGTTCTTGGAAAAACTCTAGTTCAACATGATTTTGATGTTACTGCTTTTGGACGTGATAAAGGCTTTATTCCTGAAACAGGTAGATTTTTTGAAAGTGATAAAAATTTATTAGAAAAATGTAAAAATATTCAAATAAATAATCAAAAAATAGTGGTTGGTACAATTTCTTCAGGAGACATTTTTTTGACTGATATTAATTTGAAAGAGAAAATTAAAAAGGACTTTAACGCTGATTGTGTTGAAATGGAAGGTGCTGCAATTGCTCAAGTATGTACTTTAAATAAGGTTCCTTTTATAGTTATACGATCAATTTCAGATATTCCAAATGGAAAAAATGAAATTGATTTTAATGAATATTTAAAACTTGCATCAAAAAATTGTGCTAAGTTTATTAGCCAATTATAAGGATGTTATATACACATATGGCATTTTTATATTAGTTTATCAAAATTTCTTTTGGAATATAAAATTCTTCTTATTTCCATAGTATCATTGTTTACTATGTAAAATATTGTATAATTTTTTACATAAATTTTATAATATATATTTTTTCTTTTTCTCCTTGATATATGTTTTTTATAACTTTCAGGATTCTCGCTTCTTCTTTCTATTTTTGTAATTACTTCATCATAGAAATTTTCTGCTGCAATTTGATTTTTTAATTTATGAATAAAATATTTCAAAATGTTGTTAAGCTGATTAATAAAAGTAGAAGTATATTTTATTGTATATTTATTATTCGCCATCTATTATCCTCCTAGCCATCTGTTTCATTTCTTCATGAGTATAATATTTTGTATTTGGGTTTTCTGCCTCCTTATCAGCTTCATCTAGTTCCTTTTCAATGTATTCATCATATTCTCTGTCACTCATTAATTTAGCATATTTTTCTAAACTCATTACTACCATTGAGCCATATCCATTTTTAGTTAAATAAACTGCCTCATCTTCTTTTAAAACTAGCTCCTCAATCTCTGGATATTTATTTCTTAAATCTGATACAGGTCTTATATTAATCATATCAATTCACTCCTTAAATTTTAATTATCATAATTTTATCATTATTTTATGATTAGTTCAATATTTTATGCAAATATTTAACTATATTTGCTATTTATCCGTCTACATTTTGCATAATTTAATAAAAACGCTATGTACAAAATCCCATAGCGTTTTTATTTTTATTTATTTTTTTCCTGCTATTCCTTTTAATGCTTCTAGTCCTTCAATTGGTATTGCAAATATAACTGTGTTTGATTGGTCACTACTTAAGTCATTTAATGTTGCTAGTGTTCTTAAATGTAATGCTCCTGGTGTTGCTCCCATTATATTAGCAGCTTCTGCTAAATTGTTTGCTGCTTCTACTTCACCTGCTGCTTTTGTAATTACAGCTTGTTTTTCTCTTTCTGCTTCTGCAACTTTTGCAATTACTCTCTTCATTTCTTCTGGAAGAGCTATGTCTTTTAATTCCACATTTTCAACTTTTATTCCCCATGGGTCTGTTTCTGTATCAACAATTTTACAAATTTCTGTACTTAGTTTTTCTCTTTCTGTTAATAATTCATCTAAAGATACTGAACCTACTATATTTCTCATTGTTGTTTGTGCAAGTTGACTTACTGCATAATTAAAGTTTTGAACTGCAAGTACTGATTTTGATGCGTCAAATACTTTATAATATAAAACTGCATTTATTTTTATTGAAACATTATCTCTTGTAATCGCTTCTTGTTCTGGAACG
>JBJFFF010000118.1:0-1839 GCA_051891455.1 Clostridia bacterium
CTATTTCTAGGAAAATCCAAAGGTTCCATATTTCTTCCATATTTAAGTTCTTTTGTTTTTGGTATGCAAGTAAAGCTATTTTTAATGTTTCATCATCTATTTTATTATCTGTATATGAGGCTATTTCTGAAGCAATTAGATATATTCTTGCAAAGCCTTCATATGTTCCATTTGCAATACCCGGAAGTTCTTTATATTTTTTTAGTGGCATTTCTTTTTTTATTTTTTTTACTGTTTCTTCTATTATATAAAAGTTATCTAATAGCCACTCTCCTGCTGGGTGGATTTCAATATTTTTCTTTATATGTTCATTTAATAAATTATAGGTTTTCTCTATGAATAGATAGTTTTCATCTACTCTTTCTATTGGATAAGTGTTTGCATTTGAGTATTTTTTTACTTCATAATTGGCGGCTGTTTTTTCCATAAATTTTTTTAGATTTTCGCTATCTAAAACTATTCCTTTTATATTTAAAAATTTAGTATTTCTCACAAAAAATTCACTCCTGAAAAATAATAATCTGTATGACTAATGTTGTTGGCGAACATTGTAGGGGTCGCACTCCTGGGCGACCCGCAGATACATTAAATTTCTAATTACGGGGCGCCGAAGACTGCGCCCCCTACAATACAACAATTATCATTCATAACATTCTAATAATCATATTTTTGCCAAAATTTGAATTTTTTATGTATTTGAGTTTTATGTTTATTTGTGATATAATATATTTATCAAAAATTTTTTTGAAAGGTGGTATTTTCATTATGCCCCAGAACAAACCCTTTGTTGAAACCTTTAGAACTGCAGTTCTGTGCTGCACCTATGACGACGAGGTTTGGTCACTTGTCGACATGGCACTTTCCATCGGGGACCAAGAGACCAAGGAATTGGCCTCTAAAATAAAGGGGATGGATGTAGATGAGGCACAAGCACATCTGCAACAGCATCCTTAATCCACCAAAAAGTCCCCCAAGTCAGCTAATGACCTGGGGGCAATTTTTTATGCTTATTTTTTCATATAAAATTCACAATAATTTTTTATTGGGCATTTTTCACATTGTGGTTTTCTTGCATTACATATGTTTCTTCCATGCCACACTAATAAATGATTCACATCTTTAAAATATTTTTTAGGAATAATTTTTATCAAATCTTGTTCAATTTTCAAAGGCTCTTTTTCTTTTGATAGACCTATTCTATTTGCAATTCTTTTTGCATGTGTATCTACTGCAATTCCTTCTGGATTATTAAATGCCTCAAGCATTATTACATTTGCACTTTTTCTGCCTATTCCTGGAAGTTTTACTAATTCTTCCATAGTTTCTGGCATTTTTCCATTATATTTTTCTACTATCATTTTTGCATAGCCCAAAACATTTTTTGCTTTGTTTTTATAAAATCCACATGGTTTTATAATTTCTTCTATCTCTTCTAAAGACGTATTAATATATTCTTCTGGATTTCTATATTTTGCAAATAACAAAGGTGTTATTTTGTTTACTCTCTCATCTGTACATTGAGCAGATAGCATTACAGCTATACCAAGTTCAAATGGAGTTTTAAAATCCAAACTACATGTGGCATCTGGATATGTTCTTTTTAAGTTTTCTATTATTTTTATTATATCTTCTTTTTTCATAATAATTCTCCAAAAATTAAAGTATACATTGTTTTAATGTATACTTTAAAAATAATTTATTATTCTACTGGGTAAACACTTACTTGTTTTTTGTCTCTACCTTTTCTTTCAAATTTTACAGTTCCATCTACTAATGCAAATAGTGTATCATCACTACCTATTCCTACATTTGTACCTGGATGTACTTTTGTTCCTCTTT
>JBJFFF010000119.1:0-1830 GCA_051891455.1 Clostridia bacterium
TGCTTTTTTTATTTTTTCTACTTTTTCTACATTAATAACTTCATTATCCATAATATTCTCCTTTATTTAAACATATGAATAATTGTTCATATGTTTATGATAACACTTGTTAATATATATGTCAATAGTTTTTTAAAGAAAAGACCCTAATCACAAGTGATAGGGTCTTTTCTTATTAGTTTGGATACTGCATCATGAAGTTTACACTTCCATTGCAAGACCAATTTGGTCTTAAGGTTGCGGAGACAATCTTTCCTTCAGCCTGTAACTTGCGAAATTTCGTTTCGGCAGTTACAAGCTGATCGCGCCGAACCCAAATATCGGATGCTTTCTTTTCAACATAATGATCAATATTGCGGGTTACACGCGTGGCAGTGTTGTTTTTCATACCTTTTCCTCCTAATTTTATTAGCCTTGCGGGGCTTACATTTATTATTATAGCATAATTTAATGTAATATTCAAATTTAGCATTTTTCCTTTTGAGAAATTTTTATTAAACTATTTTAGAATTAAAACTATTAGGGCATGAATTGTAACCATTTTTTAATTTTGATTAAAAAATTTTAATTTATATCTTTTATTTTTTTGTATTATTTGATACAATACGTTCATAATATTTTATTGGGGGTTTTTATATGGATTTTAAAAGATGTAATAGATGTGGTAATTTTTTTGTTTCAGATAATGATATTTGTTATGAGTGTGAAATTAAAGATAGAGCTGATATATCTAAATTAAATAGTATTTTAGGGAATTCTTCTGGAATAAATTCTGTTAATGAGCTTTCAGCAAATTCTGGTGTTAATCCATCTAATATCAATAGATTTATTAAAAATAAATTTATTTCATTTTAAAAGTATATATAAATAAAAAGAGCAATTATATATTTGCTCTTTTTTATATTTTTTGGCTAACGAAGTATACCTATAAGCCGGGTTCTGTTAAAAACAGTCATTTATCTCGAACATATATTACCATATGCCTCTAGCCACCATTTTAAGAAGATGGCGAGCAGCCTTAGCCTTCTTATATTTAGGTGTTGCTCCAGATGGGGTTTACATTGACCTAGTATGTCACCATACCAGCGGTAAGCTCTTACCTCACCTTTTCACCCTTACCTCATTTTATGAGGCGGTTATTTTCTGTTGCACTTTCCTTAAGGTCTCCCTCACTGGACGTTATCCAGCATCATTGCTCTATGGAGCCCGGACTTTCCTCATATGAGCCCTTGCGAGTTTCATACGCGACTGTTTGATATACTCCATTTATAATTTTAAACTTTTTTTGAGCTATTGTCAAGAAATCAATACTGTTTTGCACTTAATTTTATTATTAAGTCCATGTTATCGTCTTCTGCTGCTTTGTTTTTTCTTATTGCTCCACATTTTTTACATTTAAAAACTATTACATATCCCTTTTTATTTGTTATTTCTATTCCTACTGGTTCTAATATTCCATGGCACTCTTCACTTCTATCTCCCGGATTTTCGTCTACATGTTTTGAGTGCAAGCAATAATTGCAGTGGTTTCTACAAGAGTAGCCTAGTTTTTTTACTTCTTTTCCACAGTTTTCACATATAAATTCTTCATCTATTTCTGTAAATAATGATTTCATTTCAATTCTCCTCAAATATTGACCCTCCTATAAATTCTCTTAATAAAGAATTGCTAGGCACATCTTTTGGGTCTATTGTTTCAAAATATGATAACAATGTTTGCAATCTTTTAGCTTCTGAATATAGTGGAGATTTTTGGTCTATTTCTTTAAATAGCGGAATTGCATATTGTTTTAATACACTTAATTCATATATTAAAGAAGAGTTAAACAT
>JBJFFF010000120.1:0-1795 GCA_051891455.1 Clostridia bacterium
ATATTCAAGGATTATAAAAAGAGAAAAAAATTGCCTACATTTACTTGACACATACTAGTTATAAAAAAATTTCTATTGTATTTGCGCAAAATATATATGATATGATATAATAGATTTTAATAAAATAGAAGTGGGAGGCAGACTATGGCAAACATTGTTTTAAATAATTGTTTGAACAAATTGGCTTTGGAACCAAATGGCATAAATAATGAGAAAAGAAGAGAAGCAATTGTTTCTATTATTGGTTATTTACGTAGAAGCCATGAAGAATATGAAAAGTTAGATGGAGAAAAGAAAGAAAAAACGCGAGAGATAATAGTAGAGGCAAAAGCTCAAATTATTGAAGAGCTTAGAAAAATTGTAGCAGAAAAGGGACTTTATGGACAATCTTCTTTAATAACAAGGGTTATGAGTGATTTCCAACAGGTAGATCTTAATTTAAGTAGAGATGCTGAAGAAGAGAAAGAAGAAGAAGTAAAAAAAGTAAAAGAAGCATTAAGCCAAGATGTTAAAGAAATGATATTTGCTATGCAAGATCAAGAGGCAATTGAATCAAAAAAAGGTTTAGGTGATTTAAGAGTAGAAAATAAAGCAGAATTGCCAGCAATAGAACAAAAAAGCATTTGGAGAAATATTCTGGACAAAATAAAAAATGGATTTAATAGGGTAAGACAAAGTACTAGAAAAAATAAAAAAGAACTGGGAAATAACATACAAGGTGCAATGCCTATACAACAAGGAAAAGGTGTGAATGAAGGAGGAACACATTCGACAGTTCGAAATCCAGAAGTAAGAACTACCGCTACAAACCAATATGGAGAAACAGTAGGATTTTGTGAAAGAGGTGAGACACCATATTATCGAGCAAACAATCCTTATCAGGTGAGAAGAGTAGCTCCAAATAATATTCCACAGCCAATGCAACCAATGCAGCAAACATATCAAAATAGTGGAAATAATATAGGATTTAATAATTATGGTCAAGTTGCACCAAACGTTAGAAGACCTGTAGAAGCACCAGGATATACAGTACAAAGACCATTATCAGAACCACACAAAAATCAAGTAGGATTTGATATGCCATATTATCGAGTAAACAGTCCTTATCAGGTGAGAAGAGTAGCTCCAAATAATATTCCACAGCCAATGCAACCAATGCAGCAAACATATCAAAATAGTGGAAATAATATAGGATTTAATAATTATGGTCAAGTTGCACCAAACGTTAGAAGACCTGTAGATGCACCAGGATATACAGTACAAAGACCATTATCAGAACGAGTTCCTGTAGATGAAAATCAAGCATTTAGAAGGAGCATGGTAATTCCTTGTCAAGAGTTAGGAATTAATCCTGATACTACTCCAAGGGGAGCAATTGTTGAGAAGGATGGGAGAACATATAGAAGGGTTGAAAATGGAATGGTAGAAATAATAGATTCTACTAAACAAGGTGGAGAACGTGGAGATGAATAAGAAAATATGGAAGCCGGGAACATTTCTTTATCCTATACCTGCTGTTATGGTATCTTGTGGAGATATGGAGAAATCAAATATAATAACTGTAGCTTGGACTGGAATCATTAACACAAATCCAGCAATGGTTTCCATATCTATTCGTAAAGAAAGATATTCATATGAACTTATAGATAAAAATAAAGAGTTTATAATAAATTTAACAAACCGTGATTTAGTATGGCAAACTGATTGGTGTGGAGTAAAGACAGGTGCAAAAGTAGACAAATTTAAAGAAACAAAATTAACGAAAGTACAAGCTCAATTTGTAAAATGCCCAATG
>JBJFFF010000121.1:0-9400 GCA_051891455.1 Clostridia bacterium
TAGTGAAAATGTAGAAGTTGAAAAATTCGGTGAACCTGTAGTTCCAGAATTCGAAATTCCATATCATACAGAAATAATGGAAAAATTAAATGGTGTTGATTTAGATGGAGCTAGAAAAGTAGCTGGTAATGGATTCTATTATTTAATGGGTGATATTGCTAGATTACAATCAGGAATATTATCTTATGCTAGAGATTTCATGATTGATAAAGGATTTACTTACTGTATACCTCCATTCATGATTCGTAGTGAAGTTGTTACTGGTGTTATGAGTTTCGCTGAAATGGAATCAATGATGTATAAGATAGAAGGTGAAGATTTATACTTAATAGGTACAAGTGAGCATTCTATGATAGGTAAATTTATTGATACTATATTAAAAGAAGAATCTCTTCCTCAAACTTTAACTAGTTATTCACCATGCTTTAGAAAAGAGAAAGGTGCTCATGGAATAGAAGAAAGAGGAGTTTATAGAATTCACCAATTTGAAAAACAAGAAATGATAGTTGTTTGTGAGCCAGAAGAAAGTTATGATTGGTATAACAAAATGTGGCAATATACAGTTGAATTATTTAGAAGTTTAGATATCCCTGTTAGAACTTTAGAGTGTTGCAGTGGAGATTTAGCAGACCTTAAAGCAAAAAGCTGTGATGTTGAAGCTTGGAGCCCAAGACAGAAAAAGTATTTTGAAGTTGGAAGTTGCTCTAATTTAACAGATGCTCAAAGTAGACGTTTAGGAATTCGTGTTAAAGGAGAAAAAGGAAATTATTATCCACATACTTTGAACAATACTGTTGTTGCTCCACCTCGTATGCTTATTGCTTTCTTAGAAAATAATTATAATGCTGATGGAAGTATTAATATTCCAAAAGTTTTACAACCTTATATGGGAGGTAAGGATAAAATTGCTTATTAAAAATCCACAATTTGAAATTTCTGCTGTTTGCAGGAAACAATATCCTAATAAAGGCTTGCCTGAGATTGTTTTAGTTGGTAAGTCTAATGTTGGTAAGTCTTCTTTTATTAATACAATGCTTGGAAGAAAGTCTCTGGCTAGAACTAGTAGTGTGCCTCGGTAAAACTCGTCAAATTAATTTTTACAATATAGATGATAAATTTTATTTTGTAGATTTACCTGGATATGGTTTTAGCAAAATGTCTAAAGAAGAACAAGTTAAATCTGGCATTTTTATTGAAGATTACTTAAAATCAAGAAAAGAAATCGCTTTAGTAGTATTTTTAATTGATATAAGACATGAGCCTACTGAAAATGATAGGCTGATGTATAAATATATTATTGATACAGGTTTTCCTTGTTTAGTTATAGCAAATAAAGCAGACAAATTAGCCCCTACAAAAGTTGAGAGCACAGTAGCAGATTTACAAGATTCACTAAACCCTTTAAAAGATTTAGTGTTTTTACCATTTTCTTCTGAAAAGAAAATATATGTGGAGAAAACGTGGGAATATATAGAACAATATATTTAATGTGTCAAAATGCCCCGTCCCTATTGACACCTAATTAATTTTTATTAATTTTAATTTTGTTATCTTGTAAGACCAGTTCCGCCTTGTCTCCTTCTTGCAAATTCCCATCTAGAATTTCTTCTGCTATTTTGTCTTCTAGTATGTTTTGCATTGCACGCCTTAATGGCCTTGCTCCATATACAAAGTCTGTTCCTTTATCTACTATTAAATCTTTTATTTTGTCCTCAACTTTTACATTTATATTCCTTTTTTCAAGTTTTTCTAAGGTTTCTTTTAACATTAAATCCACTATTTGTTTTAATTCTTCTCTTCCTAGTTTATTAAACACAATTATTTCATCAATTCTGTTTATGAATTCAGGCTTTAACTGTTTTTTTAATTCCGACATCACATCTTTATTAACTTCTATTGCATCATTTTTTATGTCATCATGTTTAAATCCTAAAGTTTTCTTTTCTGTTATTAATCTTGCACCAATATTTGATGTCATTATAATTACTGTATTTTTAAAGTCTACCGTTCTTCCATGCGAGTCTGTTAATATTCCATCTTCAAGTATTTGAAGTAATAAATTTAATACATCTGGGTGGGCTTTTTCTATTTCGTCAAAAAGTATTAGTGAATATGGTTTTCTTCTTACTTTTTCTGTTAATCCTCCTTGTTCTTCATAACCTACATATCCGGGAGGTGCACCAATTATTTTAGATGTACTGTGTGGCTCCATAAACTCAGACATATCTAACCTAATCATTGCATTTTCTTCCCCGAAAAGGCTTTCTGCGAGTGCTTTTGAAAGTTTTGTTTTTCCGACTCCTGTTGGTCCTAAAAATAGAAATGAACCTATTGGTCTATTAGGGTCTTTTAGCCCAATTCTTGACCTTTTTATTGCTTTACTGATTGCATCTATTGCTTGTTTTTGCCCTACTACTTTTCTAGATAATTCTTCTGTTAAATTTTTTAGCTTTTCATTTTCTGTTTGATTTAATTTTTGTATTGGTATTCCTGTACTTCTTGAAATTACCTCTTCTACTTCTGTTCTAGTAATTGTTGTAATTGTTTTATTATTTTCAGATTCCCAAGTTTGTTTTTGCTCCTCTAATTTTACTTGTTCTTGCTTTTCTAAATCTCTTAATTTTGCTGCTTTTTCAAAGTCTTGTGCTCGAATCGCTTCTTCTTTTTCTTTTGATACTTCAATCAATTTCTTTTCTTGTTTTTTTATTGTATTTGGCTCAGTATATAACTCTATCTTTACTTTTGAAGCCGCTTCATCTATTAAATCTATTGCTTTATCCGGCAAAAATCTGTCATGTACATATCTACTAGATAATTTTACAGCTGCCTCTATTGCTTCATCTGTTATTTTCACATTATGGTGTGCCTCATATTTATCCCTAAGTCCTGATATTATTTTTATTGCGTCTTCTACTTTTGGCTCTTCTATCATAATTATTTGAAATCTTCTATCTAATGCACTGTCTTTTTCAATATATTGCCTATATTCTTTTATTGTCGTTGCACCAATTATTTGAATTTCTCCTCTTGCAAGTATTGGTTTTAAAATATTTGATGCATCTATTGCTCCTTCTGCTGCTCCTGCTCCAACAATAGTATGAATTTCATCAATAAATAAAATTATATCTCCTGCTTTTTTTACCTCTTTTAAGCATTTTTTTATTCTTTCCTCAAAATCTCCCCTATATTTTGCACCAGCTACCATTCCAGAAATATCTAATGTATATATTCTTTTATTTTTTAGTGTATCTGGAACATTTCCAGAAGCAATATTTTGAGCTAAGCCCTCTATTATAGCGGTTTTTCCTACTCCTGGTTCTCCTATTAAGCATGGGTTATTTTTTGTCCTTCTTGATAAAATTTGTATAACTCTAGTAATTTCATTTTCTCTTCCAATTACTGGGTCTAGGCTTCCGTTATATGCAATTCCGAGTTAGTTCTACCCCAAATTGATTTAGTGTTTGCTCTTTTGTTCCTTTGCTTTTTGAATTATTATTTTTATCAACTTCATATTTATCTAAAACATTAAAAATGTCATTATACATTTTTTCAAAATCCACATTTAAATCAAGCATAATTTTCATAGCAACACAATCTGCTTCTTTTATTATACCAATAAGTAAATGCTCTGTTCCTATATATTCTGAATTTTGTTTTTTAGCCTCCTTAAATGCGTTTTCAATTATTCGCTTTGTTCTAGGAGTTAAGCCTATTACAGATATAATATTTTTATCTCCTTCTCCTATTAATTCTTCTATTTTCTCTAGAATTTTCTTCGAGTTTACTCCCTGCTTTTCTAATGCCTTACTTGCAAGGCACCCCTCTTCTTTTGCTAAACCATATAATAAATGCTCTGTTCCAACATAATTATGTCCTAAACTAATTGCCAAATCATTTGCAATTTCAACAACTTCTCTTGCTCTATTGGTAAATTTGTATGTCATTAAAAATCACCCTTCATATAAAAATATGTAAATTTTTATTTACTTATACTAATTATTTACCAATTTTTGTTATTTATACAAAAAGAAACCCCCGCCACATGAGCGAGGGGGAAAAGATCTTTCTTTTCTAATGTCTTACCACGGTACTTCTTTGATGATAAACTCACCGTTGCGATCCCAGCAGAGTATCGTCACATTGCCGACCTGTGCAGAGAAAATGTTCATTCGGTCTTCACCAAGCACAAAATTCACTTGATGTGCCGAAATGGTGTACTGAGTACGATGAGTCATCACCTGTGCAATCCTTTGCCTCATTGCTCCGGTTGCAGTAACCATGTGTGGATGTAGCATTTTGTTCTTCCTCCTTAATTAAAAAAGTCTAATGTCTCGTGTCCTCTGGATAGAGGAATTTTTAAAATGCCTTGCGTGGCATCTGTTATTATTATAGTATATTTTACATAAAATGTCAAAGTAAATTAGTTAGACGGCACGATAATATGTTAATTTTCAGTCAATTTAATAAAAAAAGAAAAGTATATTTTTCAATCATACTTCTCTTTTATATTACTATCTTTCATCAATTTCGTGTACTCCAGCTTTAACATTGTCTAGTTCTTCTTCAGTAAGTTCTCCCGTATTTATTGGTTTAACGTCAACTCTTGGGCACCAATCTTCGCTACTGTAAGGAACTCCAGCTGTTACTTTATCTAATTCTTCTTCTGTAAGCTCTATATCAGTTCCTTTTTTTCCATTTTTTATTTGTTCTAATTTTTTATTTTTTCTACTAAATAATCCCATAAAATCACCTTCTATCTTGTATTATAACATATTATGTAAAATTTTGCAAATTTTTGATTTTTCTAACTAATATAATTTCATCGATTATTACACAATTATTATTTTAGTTCTACTCTTGGGTTTTCATCTACCCTATATTCTGCTAAAGGGAATACCCTTTTTTCTGCTAGGACAAAACCTCTTACTTGTACTGTTGGCAATATCCATGTGTATGGTCCTATAAATGTTCCTGGTACTGTTGTAGAGTTTGCACCTAGTCTTGTGCTATCTCCTATTATTGCTCCAAAAAAGTCTGTTCCAACATCATATTTTTCTCCGTTTATTTTTACAGTAATATTTTTTTGGTCAAATCTTCTATTTGCTAGTATTATTCCGCTTCCTATTCTAGTTGATTTTCCTAGTATCGTGTCTCCGCAAAATGCTAAACTTGCTACTTTTGATTTATTTTGCATTATTGTATGTTTTACTTCACTTCCATGTCCTACTACACAGTTATCTCCTATTACTGTCCATGGTCTTACTAATGCTCCTGATTGGATTTCTACATTTTTTCCAATCATTACTGGTCCTTGTATTACTGCATTTGCATGAATTTTTGTTCCTTCATCTATAAAATAATTTCCACTAATTGATACATATTCTCCTACTTCAGCTTTATTTACTTTTACGTCTTTATCAACTATTTGTTCTTTTATATACTCTTTTGCTTTCTCTAATGCTTCCCATGGATACGTGCATCCTTCAAATATTTCTTTAAATGTGAATTTATCCATTTCTTTAAAATAATAGTTTAGTTTTAGTTCTTCCACTTTTCTTCCTCCTCTTTATTATCATATTTAGAAATTATATTTCCAAGTTCTTTTGAAAAATCATTTAACAAAATAATTTTTATCGTTATGCTCTTTCCTCTTGTATAGTCGTCTATTATGTTTTTCAATTGTACAATGTTATTAAGTTCTGGCTCTATTTCTTTTGTATATTTTTTTGCTCTTTCTATTAATTTTTCTTTTATTGTTACTATATCTTCGTTATTCGCACAAGATATTCTTTGAAAAAATTGATATGGATCATAGTATTTGAAAATTGGTATATCCATACATTCTTTATCAAATTTTTCATAGAATTTTTCCATTTTCATTGGAATATTTTTAAATATTCCTTCTGCCTTTTCTTTATACATCTTGTCTTTTAACATGTTATTTATAGTATTAAAGTGTGCAACAATTTCATCTACATCTAAACTTTTTTCACCTAGTGTTAATTCACTTAATTCTTCATTTACATTTTCGCAATAACTAGAATTAAGAGAGGCTTTGTTCATTCCTTCAAAAAAGATTCCTTTTATTGTTTTCATATCATAATTAATTAAGCCTTTTTTTATAAAGTATGTAAAATATATAAATAATTTTACTGTATCTATTAGGTTACTATTACCCTCTTTTACATTTTCAATTACATCTTCTATGACTTTTGCAAATTGGTCATCTGGTATTTTCCAATATTCTTCAGTAAGTAATCTTTTATAACTTGGAAGTTTTTCTTTATCTACTGTATTTATAATAACCTCCATATCACTTTTAAATACTTTCATGTCAAATATTCTTGTTCTTACATATATCTCTATAAATTTAAAAAATCTGTATTCTACTTTGAAATTGTAATAGTAATTATTATCAAATTCTTTTATATAAAATTGTCTATTGTCCATTAAAATTCTTGAAGAAACTAACATTGCTTTGTATTCTTCATTATTTTGCAGGTTCATAAATTTTTCTTTAGTTATTTTTCCAGCTTTTATTTCAAATGAAATCGCAATTGTGAATATTAGCATTGTTTGAAGCACTCTATAATTTGTATTCGGATAATGTTTATTAACCATTTCAAATATCTTTTTAAAATCATTTAAAGCATGTTTTAAAATCCTTAAATTTCTTGTTCCACTCTTATTAAATGTGTTAATTATATAACCCGTATTTTCTCTTAAAAATCTGATAAGTTCAGGGTCATTTTCATACCTCATTAAAATTCCATTTATTATATAGCTAAATTCTGGTTGATATTCAAATGTTTCCCCTATTAGTTTTTCCTTTATTCTTTCATAATCATTTGCTTTATCAAAAACATATTCTATTTTGTCTCTTATTTTCTCAACCATTGGTAAATCAGTTTTTGTTAAAGTGCCTTCTTTATCTAATATGTATGTTGCAATAAATGTTTTCATTTCTAGATTACTATTTTTTAGTTTTGTTGATAACTCTTTTTCATTACATATGATAATTGTTTTTATGTGGTCATGTTCAACAAAGTTATTTATATAGCCCAAAATATCTATAACATCTACATTTGCTCTTTCTAAGTCATCAAAACATAAAATTTTGTCATCTGTTGAAAAGAATTGTGCATAATCTACTTTATCTCCATTTTGTGTAACTCCAAAAAGATTTGCCATATCTAACCCAGTTTTTGCATATTCTGGTATTGTAGATTGACCAGTTGCACTCATATATTTTTTCATATTTTTATCCATAAGTTGTGTTGTTTCTATAAATATTTTTTTACTTATTTCTTCTAAGTTGGAAATTCCATATAGTGACATATAAATAGTAGTATATCTTTTTCCGTTTATTCTTAGTGACTCAATTTTATTTCTTACTTTGTGATTCCAAAAATAAGTTTTTCCGCTTCCCCATTCACCATTTATCATTATGGCATAATCGGTATAATCTGCTCTTACATAATCTAATATGCTTTCTACTAAATCTTCCACTTTTGTTCCTCCTTTAATCTTTTGCAATTGTAACAACACAAATTTCTTTGGCCCCTGCCTTTTTTAAAATTCTACTGCATTCATTTACTGTGCTACCGGTTGTGTATATATCATCTATTAATATAATTTTTTTGTCTTTTATTTTTGTATCATCTGTTACTAAAAATGCATTTTTAACATTCTCAGCTCTTTGTGTTTTAGTTAATGTACTTTGCACTTTTGTGTTTCTTATTTTTATTAATACATTTTTTTCAAAGTGAATTCCCATCTGTTTCGCAATTTCCTTTGTTAGCAATTCACTTTGATTATATCCTCTTACGGATTTCTTAAGTTTATGCATTGGAACCGAGATAATTATATCATATAATTTTAAAAATCCATATACTTTTTTATTTTTTATTATAATTTTTGCAAAAGTTTTATACAAATATGAATTTTCGTTAAATTTATATTTTATTATTTTTTCTCTAACCTCGTTTTCATATTTTAGTGCTGAGTATAAGTAATCAAAATACTTTTGGCTATTATTTGTGTAATCTTTTATGCAATTTATTTCGTATTTTTCTAAGTTTAATTCACAGTTTTTACACAAACTGTTTTTATCTACTTTGTTACAAAATCCACATACATTTGGGAAAATAAGATTTAAAAATTTTTCGAACATAAAACTTCCTTTGAAATTAAATATACAAATTACAATTTTCTATACAATTTTTTTAATTCTTCTTTTTGTTTTGGGTCTACTCTGTATGATTCTCTCATTTTTTGCATGGCTTTATTATATGTAAATTTGTCTAAATTGTTCTGCCCTTTTAGGTATCTCATTGCTTTTTCATTGTATTTTATTCCTATTTCTGCAATTGTCCACGCCACTGCCATTTTTGCATAATATCCATCATTTTTTACTTGGTCTAGTTTTAAAATTACCTTATCTACATACTCATCTGTAATATAATAATCTAACATCATAATAACTGCAAATCTTGCTTCAAATTCTTTTTCAGATTGTAAATATGGCTGTAAGAAATTCCATACCAATTCTTTTTCGTTGTCTTTAATTTTTAAAGTAGGACAAAATGTGTCATTTATTGCCCAACTATCTATTTTAGGAATAAAGTTATTTATTAGTTCTAGTTTTTCTTCTATTGGCATTTTGCTATAAGCAATTACTAGCCCTTCTAGTATTACCTCTTCAAAATATTCGTTTTTCACATTTTCTAAATATTTCTCAGGATTATCCTTTACTATTTCTTTTGCAATAGTTCTTAATACTGGAATTTTTATCCCAAGCATTTTTAAATTAGTATCTGGGCATAGTTTTTGGTTGAATTTCTTATATTCTTCATTTTGTAATCCCAATAATTGCTTTTTTACATTATTAATCATAATTACCTCTATTTCTTTATAACTCAAAAATATTATACTCTGCTTAGTTAAAAATAGCAAGATATGTATAATTTTTAATTACCATGAAGATTATTATGTATTAAAATTTTTTTCTCTTCTTTTAATTTTTTCTTTGTTTTGGATTTTTGCTTAAGATTTTAAGCTTTTGAATTTTTTTGATTTAAAAAATTAAGAATCCAGTTGATTTAGGAATACCTTCAATCTGCGCCCTTATTCTAAATAATTTCTCCCGCCATACAAAATATGAAAAATAACCACTTGTTTTTTCTCCTCTATTACTCTATACAATACAATATAATTTTCTACAATTAACCTTCTATACACTTTATTACGCGGTTTTATATGTACCTCCATACAAATATATGGTGAATTTTCTAGCATAAATATCTCTTTTTCAATTTTATCCATTAGTTTATTTGCAGTATTAGGCTCTTTTAAATTATCAAATATATAATTATATATTTCTTCCAAATCTTCTTTTGCC
>JBJFFF010000122.1:0-9221 GCA_051891455.1 Clostridia bacterium
GGAGATACTGGTTCAAACTTTTTAGGCTTCTGCCTAGCAATTATATCAATTTTAGGAACTGCAAAGACTTATACTGCAATAGTTTTAATTGCTCCACTATTAGTTTTTGCCTTACCTATATTTGATACATCATTTGCAATAATAAGAAGAGTTATTCAGCAAAAATCTCTAAAAGCAATTTTCAAAGCTGATAGAGGACATTTACATCACAAGCTTATAGATAAAGGGTACACTCAGAAGCAAGCAGTATTAATTTTATACGGAATTAGTGCTATTTTAGGTTTATTTACAGTAATCCTTTTAGAAAGTGGATTCTGGAAAGCACTATCATTTGCTTTATTAGTTATTGCAATAGCTGCAATTGGATACAAAGATATATTTAGAATAAATAACGAGGAGAGAAAAAATGTTAGAAAAGATTAGAATTCAAAAACTTTCAAATAAATTTGAAAAAATTTTAGGCTTGTACATAATACTACAACCTATTATTGATATAATAACATCTTTATGTGTTAGGAATTCATTAGAAAATTTATCTTTTGGAATTTTTATAAGAACTTTATTTATGGTTGCTCTTGCAATATATACATTAATTAAATCAGATAAAAAAGATAGATGTAAAATATTAATTTACTATTTTTGTATAGCTTTATATGCTATATCTTATTTAGCTAATAGTTACATAAAAAATGGATTATCTACTATTTTTGTACAAATAAAAGGTCTTATTAAAACTTTTTATTTTCCTGTCGTTTTATCAAGTCTATTAGTTATATATAAAAATCGTCCTTATTCTTCAAAGAAAAAATATTTGAGTATTGCTCTATCAATATATGTTTTAACAATTTTCATTTTAAAAATGTTCTCTGTTGGTTACCCTACATACCCTCTTCAAGATAGTTTGGGAACAATTGGTTTATTTTTTGCAGGTAATGAAATCAGTGCTATTCTTGCGTTGCTTTCTCCAATATGTTTTATAATGTTTTTCAATGAAAAGTTTAATGTTTCTAATGCTATTTTATGCTTTTTAACAGTTTATTGTATGCTAGAAGTTGGAACAAAAACCTCATTTATATCTATTGTTTGCTTAATAATAGTAGCATTCATAATTGCTTTTATAAAATTATTAAAAGATAAAAATTTTCACAAGCAATTTATTATTATGTTGTTAATAGTACTATTTTCAGTAATTTTTGTTGGGAATTCATCAGCTGGGAAAAATCTTGGTATACAACCACTAATTTTCCAAAGCCAAGGCAATTCGCAAAGTGATTTAGAAGATAATTCTCCAAACGAACCAGCAGAAACTCCAACTGAATTACTAAGTAGTAGAGATATTTATTTAAAAGATACAATAAATGAGTATAAAAATTCTAATATTATAGACAAAATTGTAGGACGAGGATATGTATCAAATTATGATAATATAATACAAGAAAGCAAATTAATTGAAATAGATTATTTTGATATATTTTTCTGTCATGGATTTTTAGGAGTACTAGTATATATAGTTCCTTTAGTTATAGTAATAGGACTATTTATAAAAAAATTCTTTACGAATTTTATAAATAATATAAAAAATCACACATTAATATTTTTACTATATTCTTTATTAATAGTTTGTGGAATTGCTTTAATGGCTGGTCATGTGTTTACAGCGCCAGCAGTAAGTTTATTCCTAATATTAAATATTTTAGAAATATTTTATACACTTAATTATGAAAAGGATTTAAAAAATGAGTAAAAAAATAGTTATTTTGGTACTACATTTAGGGACTGGCGGAGCTGAGAGAATGGTCTGTAATTTAGCAAATATGCTAGTTAAAGACAATTATGTAAAAATAATATCTACATACAAATTAAATGATAGGCCTGCTTTTGATATTGATAATAAAATTGAAATAGAATATTTATCAGAAAATCTTAAGCCTAATAAGCAAGAATTAAAATATGCTCTAAAAAAGCTTAATATATTACTAATTTGTAAAGAATTATTTAAAAGTCTTAAAATTTTATGGCTTAGAAAATCGTTAATGATAAAGGCTATAAAAAAACTAGATTGCGATATTGTTATATCTACTAGGATATTACACACAAATTGGCTTGGTAAATATGCAAACGAAAATATAATAAAAATAGCCCAAGAACATAATCACCACAATAATAACCATAAATATATAAAAAAAGTAATTAAATCTTTAGATAATATCGATTATTTTATGCCGGTATCTAAAGAACTTTGTGATTTCTACAGTCCTAAATTAAATAAAACTAAAGTAAAATATATACCTAATTTTATTGAAAAAGTATCAACTAAAAAAAGTCCGTTACAAAATAAGCAATTAATTTCTGTTGGAAGACTTGATAAAGTTAAAGGTTTTGATGATTTAATAGATATTTTTTACATTTTTCAAAAAGAGCATCCAGACTGGGTTTTACACATTGTTGGAGATGGAGCTGAAAAGCAAAATTTACAAGATAAAATTAACAAATTGGAATTGAATCATAAGGTAATTTTATGTGGAAATAAATTATCAACTGAATTGGAAAACGAATATATAAATTCTTCACTATTTTTAATGACTTCCTTTTCTGAATCTTTTGGTTTAGTTTTAGTGGAAGCGGCAAATTATGGATTGCCTTTAATTGCTTTTGATAGTGCTCAAGGCGCCAAAGAAATAATTGAAGAAAACAAAAATGGTTTTTTAATTCCAAATAGGGATAAGCAAAAATTTGTCTCAAAAATAAATGAAATTATAAGTGATTATGACAAAATGCAATTTTTCTCATTAAACGCAAGTAATGCTGCAAATAAATTTTCACAAGAAGCTGTTTACAAAGAGTGGAATAATTTTATAAAAAATATATCAAAGGAGAAAGATATTGAACAAAATTAGTATAATAGTTCCCATTTTTAATAGTGAAAAATATTTAAAAAAATGTTTGGATAGTATTGTAAATCAAACATTAAAAGATATTGAAATTATATTAATAGATGATGGTTCTACGGACAATTCCCTTGAAATTGTTAAGCAATATAGTAATCTATATAACAATATAAAATACTGTAGTAAAAAAAATGAAGGACAAGCTGTTGCTAGAAATTTAGGAATTGAAATGGCATCTGGAGAATTTATTGCTTTTGTAGATAGTGATGACTATGTTGAACTAAATATGTTTGAAAGCCTATATAATAATGCTGTTTCAAGTGCATCTGATATAGTGGTATGTGATTATGTAGAAGAATATGAAAATAAAACAATTAATAAAAAATCATTATATATAGAAGCAGATAATCTTCAAAAAGCTTATATTGTTTCTGTTGCAGGCCCTTGCTCAAAAATAATTAGAGCAGATATTTTTAAACAAAATAATCTTAAATTTTTAGAAAATAATATTTACGAAGACTTAGCAATCATTCCATCATTAGCACTATACTCAAAAAAAATTACATATTGTGAAGAAATTTTTTATCATTATGTTATTAGAGAAAATTCTACCATGCAACAAATTAATTATAATCAAAAGTTGGAATCAATTTTTAATGTAATGGATTTTTTAAGTAAACAATTTGAAGATTCAAACTTTTCTGAAGAATTAGAATTTCTATATATTAATCATTTATTATATGCTGGGTGTGGTAGATTTTTGAAATATAAAAATACCCAAAATATGATTATTAAAATAATAGATATAATGAACTCAAAATATCCTTTGTGGAAAGAGAATAAATATCTAAAAAATCAATCTTCAATCTATAAACTAACCTGTAAAATATTTATGCGAAATAATAAATTTGAATTATTCTTATATAAAATTTTAAAAAAATTTAGGAGGCAAAATTGAGAACAAAACGTGTAATAATAAACTTGCTTACAGATATCATTCCTCAGGTTATAATATTAATACTTGGAATTATAAAAATAAAATTATTTATTAATATATTAGGCCAGGGGAAACTAGGTCTTTATCAACTATATAATCAAATTGTTGCTTATTTGGTTTTAGTTGAAGGGCGGAATGGGAACTGCCTTACTTTATCATCTATATAGACCAATAAAGGAATCAGACCAAGAAAAAATTAATTCAATTATGTCTGCTGCAAAAAAAATTTTTAATATTGTAGGAATAGTAATATTATTTATTGGATTTATATTATCATTTTTTATAATGTTTTTTGTAAAGGATGCTGGGGATATTTCGCAGTCTTATATACAAATAACTTTTATACTATATCTTATTAGCCAAGCAATATATTACTTTAGTATTCCTCAAAGAAGTTTATTTGACGCTGAGCAAAAAAAATATATACCAAATACAGTTTTTCAAATTGTTGCTCTAGTAAAAGCTATTCTAGAAATTGTAATAATATCTTTACATTTAGATTTAGTAGAACTGTTAATAAGTTTAATAGTATGTAGCTTAGTTGCAAATACAGTAATCATAATACTTTGTAAAAAGCAACATCCTAATTTAAACACTAAAGTCAAGGGTGATTATAGTATGACAAAAGATGTTAAACATCTTTTTGTAAATACTTTAGCAACTGTTCTAACAAATAATATAGATATTCTTATTATTTCAAAATTTGTAGGATTAGATTTTGTTGTAATATACTCTACTTATAATTACTTTGTTGAAGCAATAAGGCAATTTATAGATAAAATATCAGGTGCTACATTTTCAGGAATTGGTGATATTCTCTTAGAAAGTAAAAAGCGAGCTTTACAAATATTTAATGAGTTTAATGGAATGATGTTCTGTTTAGCTACTGTTATATGTGTTCCATTCTTCTTTGTAATAAACCAATTTATTAATATATGGTATGAGGGGAAAATATTTACTTCAACTGTATTAGCTATTTTATTTACAATAATATTATTTTACCAAATAATCCGAACACCTTTAAAAGTTTTTACAATATCTTCCGGAAAATTTAAAGAAATTAAAATATTTGTAATTTTTGAAATTATATTAAATTTAAGTTTATCTTTGATTTTAGTAAACTTTTTTGGAATTCCTGGTGTCTTACTTGCTACTATAATATCGTTATTAATTGCAGATTTTATGACAAAGCCATTTGTAATATTTAAAAAAATATTAGATTATAAACCATTTAAATACTATCTTACATGTATAGCTAATTTTATATTCTGTTTTTTGGAGATATTCTTAGCTAATATGATCTTTAGAACTGAATATTCAAGTATATTTGAATGTCTACTTTATGGTTCAATAATTGGCATTTTAAATTTAATAATTTCAGGTGTATACTTCTATTTAACAAAGCAACTAGATTTTTTAAAAAGATTGAAAAAGGAGAGAAAATAAATTGAAAAAAATATCAGTATTAACACCAACATATAATGATTCAGAAAGTATTGAAGAAACTCTACTTTCATTAATTAATCAAACATATACTAATTGGGAATCAATTATTATTGATGATGGTTCTACCGACAATACTAAAACTGTTATAGAAGAGTTTAAAAGTAAATATGATAAAGATAATAAAATAAATTATATACATCAAAATAACGCAGACCAATTAAATGCTCTTATAAATGGTCTGTCAAAAGTATCTGGAGATTATATTTTTGTTCTTCACTCTGATGATTTATTACCTAGTAATGATTTTTTCGAAAAAATCGTTGCTTCAATAAATCAAAGTGATTGTGATGCTCTAATAGGAGATTTAGAAATAATAAATAACAACTCTGAAACAGTAAATTGTTGGAAAGCCTTAAAATATAAGAATTATAATTATACTCCCGCAATTTTGTTATTAAATGATGGGGCCAATATATATGGAGATGTTGCATTATGGAAAAGAGAAATTTACATTGAAAAGGTAAAAGAAAATTATTTACTTTGGAATACACCTTTTTGGTTAGACCTAAGAAATAATCCATCTGTTCTAAATGTAAAAAATGTAGATTTTCCAATTTTAAAATATAGAATTCATGAATCAAACTACATAAAAAATAATATTGGTAAATTTAATGTTTTAAATGGCGAATTAAGAGTCTTAACTATTTTATTAAATTATTACTCAATTCCTTTATACAGTTTTCAAAAATTTATTTGGAATTTTATAAGAATGAAGGGAATTAGGCAATTAAAACTTAGTAACTATTTTAGACCATTATATTTAAATAAAGAAACTAAAAATAAATATAAAATAATAAAAAATAAAATTGAAAAAGCGTATGGACAAGAAGCTAAAGAAAATATTTTCTTTAGATCTATATTGGGATTTTATAAAAACAATTCTGACCGAACTATAGAATTAAAAAATTTAGAAAATGAAGAAATCTTTCTAGGAAAAGATATAAGATCATTTACGAAGAAATTATTTGATAATGAATTATCGGATTTCTACTACAATGTTTTTGAAGAAATGCAAAAAGGGTTCAAAACTATACAAGTTGAAAATGAAACAGAAAAAGATTTAGCAATTAAACTTACAAAATTTTTATGTATATACCCATATGTAAAAATCATTGTAAAATAATGGAGGTAAAAATGGCAATCCCTAAAATTATTCACTATGTTTGGATGGGTGGAAAAGAAAAACCATCTAAAATACAAAAATGTATAAAAACATGGAAAAAACATTTAAAAGATTATGAATTTATTGAATGGAATGAGCAAAACTTTGATATAAACAGCAATGAATTTGTAAAAAAAATGTATGAAAAAAAGAAATGGGCTTTTGTTAGTGATTATGTAAGAGCTTATGCTATATATAATTATGGCGGAATATATCTAGATACCGATGTATTCGTTATAGACAAATTAGATTCTCTATTAAAAAATAAAGCATTTGTTGGCTTTGAAGCCCCAGAATTTCCTTTTACAGCAGTTTTTGGTGCGGAAAAAGGGCATCCATTTATAAAAGATATTTTGGATTATTATAATGACATAAAGTTAGAAGGAAATTTTGAAGATAATAATACAATTTCTGTTTCTAATTTATTAATAGATAAATACGGCTGTAAAAAAGGCAATTTTGAACAGACTCTAGAAACTGGTATAAAAGTATATAAAGATGATGTTTTGTGTAATCCATCCAAAAATTCCTTGACTGTTCACGTTTTTTTAGGCAGTTGGTTAAATAATAATTCTTTTAAATATAAATGGCATGAATTTTTACGAATGCAATTAAATTGTAAATTTAATATAAATTTATATTGTAATTATACCAAATTACGCAATAAACTAAGAAAGTTTTGTTAAATTCTATCATATAAATTTTATTTTTCAACATAAAAAAAAGGAATAGATTATTTAATTCAATCTATTCCTTTTTTATCAAAAGTTTATCTTATTATTTAAATATATTAAGCCGTCAAATATTTCTTCATTACTTATATATAAATTCTCATTTTTTGGCAAGTCTATTATTATTTTGTCATTATATATAACGTAATCATAAGTTTGGTCTCTGTCTAACTCTTCATAATAGTTATTAATTATTTTTCCATCTACTGTATCTCTTAAATAAAAATTGCCAGATATTCCGAAAATATATAGTTTATTTGTGCTTACTAATGTTTCAATATATTTATCATATTCATTATTTTCTTCACTATTTTCTTCTATTTTAAGGAAACCATTTTCATCAATAATATAGTTGTTATTTGCAATCTGATTGATTCTATTCAAAAACTCTTCTCTTGATTTCTCTTCAATCCATACGCCAACTTCATTATTTATTAGCATTAATTTTGCAGAGTTTACTTCATCTTCTGTTGGAATATCATTTTTAAGCATTCCTGCTAGTTCAATATAATATTGTTCTTCATCTGAAGTCTCGATTATGTTTGAAACATTTACACTCCTTGTTGCTTTAAGAGTTATTTTGTTATTTAACGAAACTCCATTTAGCATGTTTGTAACTGCAGTTATATATTTTGTAGAAATTCCTTCATTTACAGCCTGCTGATGACTTGTTATCCAGCTAGGTAATTCTATTAATGCTGCTTGAGCACCTAAGTCTGCTCTTGCCCAACTTATTAAATATTGAGTACCATACGAACCATATTTTTTAGTAGCAGATGAAAACATTGTAGCAAAATAATCACAAATTTCAGAATCACCTATTAGTGAATTTTCCCATCCATGTAAATCTATAACCATTGTTTTTCCACTAATTGATTTTTTTTCTGTTAAAAAGTCCCTTAATGCTACTGCTTCATAAGCTTGGAATCCTGCTGTTCCATTATAATTTCTACTATCAGAATATATTTTATATGACTGTCCACTAATTTGCCAACATCTATTAATATCAATTCCTGCATTATTTGGTGCAGAAGAATATAACGTTCTTCTACCTGGTCCGTTATTAGTCCATCCATCAGTAATTCCGTCTGGGTTTACATTTGGGAAAATATATACAGTCCAGTTTTTAGCTATGTATTCATCTTGTCCATCAATAAGACTATTATAAAAATCATCTGCAATTAATGTTAGTTCTTTTCCGTCATAATTCCAATTATCTTCAAATCCATGTAATTCAAATGTAGCAAATAATACATTTTCTCCAGCACCATATTTATAATATTTTAAATAAGACCCTTTATTACTATCCAGATGTTTTAGTCCACTTATTCCATAAATACCTGTTTTTCCTGTTGTAATATCATATAACTTAAACATTTGAGAGCTTTCACCAGAATATGCCTGCAGGGTAAATGTTGTGTTTTGTGTTAAATAGTTTCCACTTTCTTTTGACTTAAATGCGTAATATCCATCCCCTTTGTTCTCTGGAAGCCATAATTGTGATTCTGCCTGTACATCATCAGCCATATATGCTTTTCCATTTTCCTCAGTTAATACTTTGTTTGATAGCACAGATATAATTTGGCAATATTCTTTATCTACATATTTAATATCAAACATTTGACTTGTAACACTTTTTTCTTTTGTTGCAACTACTGTACCATCACTATTATAATCTAGCACTAAACTCGAATCATTTTTCATTTCTAATTTATATGTTCTTTCACCAATTTCTTTTGTTTCAACAAATTTGAATTTTTGTGCTGTATTATTTACCAAATCACAAATCTGTATATTTACTCCATTTCCTGCATTAGCCATGTATACATCTAATGCCTTGATATTATCTAATTTCGATATTATGTTATAATATCCATCTCCCGCATCTCTTATCCACCATTTTTGGGCATTATTTCCTGTATATTCACATTGTTGTA
>JBJFFF010000123.1:0-9127 GCA_051891455.1 Clostridia bacterium
CTGTTTGCTAAGCGGTTTCCTCCGTTTTGTCCTCCACCTAATAGTTCGTTTGCTTTTTTCATTATGTCACTTTGTGCAGTTCTTACATTACCTTTTTTTGAATTTTCTGATGTTTTTTCTTTCTTTGAAGCACCTTTTCCGTGCAAGTTTACTCATTGCATTCATTATTAGGGCTCCAGTTGCTCCTGCTGCCATTGCCCCTAATGTTTTTGATTTTTCGAAGCCAAACATTTTCTTTATTATTTTTTCGGCTGGAACTAAAAATCCTATTGCTACTATCGCAAATACCCAATTTCCTTTATTTGCTAAATTTAGCGAGCTCCCAACTAAAATATAATAAATTAATAGGTGTACGACTTGTATTAACATGAAAAAAATATAATCTTTAATCCACATGTCAAAAGCTTGAGCTTTACTATCTTTTATTTTATCTAATGGGTATGTTAATGTTATTAGTGGTGCTATCACTGTAAGAAATGCTAAATATATTGTTCTTTTAAGATACTGTACTGTAAATATAATTGTATATACTGCTAAAATAAAGTAAAGTACAACTTGTACTATTACTGTGCTCCAATTTTTTGCATTTGCAATATCATTTCTTAAAGTAGTTAACATTACATCTTCGCCATCTGTTTCCATTACCGATGCATTTATAACTTCATTTATATTTTCTACAATAGTAGCTGTTATACTCATTATATAGTGTAATGTAAATAGTATACATAGTGCAATTAGCCAATCTTTTAGCATGTTTTTGTATTTCGCTTTATCTTTAGCTGATGTACTTGTTAGCACTATTCTTATTCCTATGTAAACAAGAACTGAAAGTAAACCTACCAGTGCAATTTTTCTTAAAGCATTATACCAAGTTGCAATTGTTGGTTGCAACCTCGCTGCTACTGATGTATATGAAGTTGTTTCAAAAAGTTCATCTGTAATTGGATATTCTGTAGAGTAAAACCATAAATCCTCGTCCATATCATGATAAATCTTAAAAACCGTTTTTACGTATAATGTGTTGTCTTTTTCTAAATAATATGCCCAATAATCATATGGCCAATCACCCCAAGATGACCCTACTTCACCACTAAATTTTGTATATTCTTCAAGACCTACAACAGTAGATTTTTGCACATCATACCAATCAGGTGCCTTAATAGAACTATTTTTTTTATATTCCTTGAAGTTTTTTCTTATAAAATCCCTATAATCTTTTTCGTCCCATTCATCAGCATTATTCTTTATAAAATTCACATCAAATGCTGGTACTGTTCCTGAAAATATTATTCCAGGTGAATATTTAATAGAAAAATACCTTATTTCCTCTCCTTTTTGTAGCTCATCTTTTTCTTTTTCAATCTCTTCTTCACTTTTTTTAAATGGTTCTGTTGTAACAAACATTTTTTGGCAAGTTTCAAGAACTGCATCTGGAATAAAACACAATAGTTGAGCTATTGGCTTTACTAGTTTTCCTCCCTCATCCGTTTCTTTTTCTATTGGAATTAGTTCATAGTCCTCAAACATCCACTCGATTAAGTTAGAACGATTATTACCGTGCCTCTCCTATTCCGTGCTCCGAGCTAGTTTGTCATCATCATTTTTCATAAAAGAAGTTCCAATAGACCCATGTCCAGCTCCTGAAGCGAATACTCTTTCATTACCAAATACCCCTTTCAATATTTGTGCAGTCTCAATTTCACCCGCAGCAGGCGCAGAAGACGCATAGAAGCAAAGTGTGTCCATTGAAGTGTTATATGGTCCTCTATAAAATGAACTAAATGCAACACATTTTGAAAAATATTCTGGCATATAATTTGCCATATACAATGCTCCTGTTCCGCCTCTACTTTCACCACTAATAACAATATTTTCTGCATCAATATTATATTGTCCAATAATTTTATCAAGTAGGGATTTAAGCATTTCTGGAACTCCACTAGCACGCCAAGAGCCATCATAACCATCTAGGCATGGACACAAAACATATGCGCTGAAATTTTCCAGCTCCCATGTTTCCAAACAACCTGGTAATCCAGTTGTGCGCAAACCATCTTCACTAGGTGTAACTCCAGCCCATCCATGAAGGTGCACAATCATTGGAAGCATTTCAAAATCCTCCGCAGTAGATGGTATAAACAAACCGTAAGCCATTACATCTCCTTCTTCTTCAAATATCCAGTCATAAGTAATATCATCACTAAAAAACGAATCTTCTGTTTTTGCTGCCTGAACATTTTTTGGAATTAATATATTTAGTAATATTATTGCTATTAATATAAATATTGTTGTTATGATTTTCTTTTTCATTTTTCACCTCGTCTACTTTCTTATTACTATTCTATTTTCCTGTACTATTTTGTTCATCCACAGCAGCTTTTAATAATTCACTTAATTTATCATCTGATAATTTATCTCCAAATTCTCTTTTTAATTCTTTATACTCTTTAGTTTGCTTAAATTCTCTTACGCTTCTTACATTCTGTGCATATTCTGTTCCATATGCTCCTTCATTATATGTATCTTGTATATCATGTCCTAAATTTTTTATGTTTCCATTTAAGTTTGATGCAAAATTAATTCCACCTTTAGCTAAACCATTTCCCACTGCGCCTCCGGCTGCTGCTCCTTTAAATGCCTCAGAGATATCTCCTTTTGCTACTCCATTTGCAAAGCCTAACATTGCTCCTGAAGCTGTTGCCATAGTTCTTAGTGTTCCACTTCCTATCGCTTTTGCTCCCGATAAACCATATTTTCCAAGAAGTGATGTTGCTCCTCCTTTTATATTTGGGACTGATTTTGTGTTTGCCCCAGACCTTGTTTTAGCCTCCCTTAAACTATTAGCTATATTATTTGAAACTGTTCTAATATTATTATTTGAGGCTTCTTTAGAACTCTCTGTTTTTTTATTTGGTTCTGACATTTTTTGTAATTTATTTAATGCCGCAGCAACTAGTCCTCCCGTTGCAGCAGCTCCCATAGTGCCGACTGTTGTTGCATTATTAAATCCAAACATTTTTCTTATTATTTTCTCTCCTTGAGCAATAAATCCAATCGCAATAATTCCATATATTGGATAAACTTTTACTAAACTTAAAGCACTTCCTACTAAAGTATAATAAACTACTAAATGTACTACCTGTATTAGTGCATTAAATAAATACTCTCTTATCCACATAGTAAATGCCTGTGCTTTTGAATCTTTTATTTTATCTAGTGGGTATGTTAATGTTACAAGTGGTGCTATTAACGTAAAGAATCCCATATATATTACCCTTTTTAAATATTGGAATGTAAACATAACTGTAAATATTGTTAAAACCACATACATTATAACTTGTGACACAACTTCTTCCCAAGTTTTTCCTCTTTCAATTTCATTTCTTAATGTGTTTAACAGTTCATCTGTTTCTCCTTGATTTAATATACTTGAGATTTTTTGGGTAATTACCAATGTAGCACTCATTATATAATGTAATGTAAATAATAAACATAATGCAATTAGCCAATCTACTAACATTTTTTTATATTTACTGTTTTCCTTACTAGATGCGCTTTGTAAAACCGCTCTAATTCCTAGATACACTAGTATAGAGAGCAATCCCACTAGAGCTATCCTTCTTAAAGCATTATACCAAGTTGCTATAATTGGTTGTAATTCTAAAGCTGTTGAACGGTATGATATTTTTTCTATAGTTTCTTGAACTTCTGGGTCATTTATAGAACAAGTAGTAAAGTAATAATTATACCTATCTCCGTATTAAAACCCAACCAGAGTCAAACTCATAAGCAATACATAGTGTTTCATTTTCTACCCAGTAATAGGCTATATAAGTGTCGCGAACCTGTTGTAGCGGAACCCTTCCTTCTATAACAAAACGCTTATCTCTGTTTTTAGCATATTCAAATTTTTCTTTATCCTCTTGATTTCTATTAACGTAACATGTTGCTACATGATCTCTAACATATTTTCCATAGTTATTACTTTCTTTTACATTAGTATTTGGTGTTATAAAATTTATATCAAATGCTGGTACTGTTCCAGAAAATATTATTGCAGGAGAATATTGAAAATTATATGTCCCATCCCCTTGATTAATACTTTCAACACTTATAAATGTATTTTGTAAAAATTGCATTATGCTATCACATAAGAAAGTAATAAATTTAGAAAAGGGGGCAAATATAGTTCCACTATCTTCGTCATTTGCAGCATATGTAAAATTCGGTACTATGAAATTACACAACATTAAAACAATAATAATGCATATAATTTGTTTAGATAACTTATTCGTTTTTTCTTTTTTCATTTTGCCTTTCCTCTTTATTTTCCTTTTATGTGATTTTTTAATTTTAAAATTAATAACATTTACCTATTTTTTTCTTGCTCTTTCTTTGCAGCTTGTAAAATCTCACTTAATTTTTCATCTGTTAATTGATCTCCAAATTTTTTTCTTAGTTCTATGTAACCACTTGTTTGTTTAAATGCTCTTACCATTCTTATATTTTGAGCATATTCTGTTCCATATGCTCCTTCATTCCATGTATCTTGTATATCATTTCCTACATTTTTTATGTTCTCACCAAGATTCGATGCAAAACGTATTCCATTACTAGCTAATCCATTTCCTATTGCCCCTCCTGCTGCTGCTCCTTTAAGTGCTTCAGATATATCTCCTTTTGCTACTCCTCCAGCAAATCCTAACATTGTTCCTGTTGCTGTTGCCGCAGTTCTTAATGCTCCACTTCCTATCGCTTTTACTCCCGATACTCCATATTTTCCTGCAAGTGATGCTGCTCCTTTTATCCAAGCTGGAGTTTGTTTTGTGTTTCCAGTAATGTTTCCTCCGTTTTGTGCTACTATATTTATAGTTTGTCCCCCTCCATTTTGTACTCCTCCTAATATTTCATCTGCTTTGTTCATTATATTATTTTGTGTAGTTCTTACATTGCTTTTTTCAGTTTCGCCTGAAGCTTCTGATCCTCCGCTCTTTTTTGAAGCACCTTTTCCGTGCAATTTTATTCAACGCGTTTACAATTAATGCACCTGTTGCTGCTGCTCCAAGAGTTCCTACTGTTTCAGATTTATCAAATCCAAACATTTTCTTAATTATTCCATCTGCTTTTTTAATAAATAGTAATACAATTATCGCATATAGAGGATAGTGTGAAACTAAATCCAATGCGCTTCCAACTAAAACTGTATATATAACCAAATGGATTACTTGAATTAATGCAGTATATACATACTCTCTTATCCACATAGTAAATGCTTGAGCTTGTCCATCTTTTATTTTATCTAGAGGATATGTTAATGTTATTAATGGTGCTATTAATGTGTAAAAAGCCATGAAAATAACCCTCTTTAAATATTGTATTGTAAAAGCTACTGTTAATATAACTAATACTGCATACATTATAGTTTTAGCAAGAATTATTCCACTATCACTCTCACTAAATATCTCTTTTCTTAGAGTATTTAATAATTGATCAGATTCCCCTGTTTGAAAAATATCAGAAATTTCATTTGTGATTGTTATTGTAATACTCATTATATAATGTAAAGTAAATAGTAAACATATTGCAATTAACCAGTCTTTCATCATTGCTTTATATTTTGCTTTATCTTGTGATGAGCTTGAAAGTACCATTACGATACCTATATATACAAGCACAGATAATAGTCCTACTAGCGCAATCCTTCTTAAGACATTATACCAAGTTGCTATAGTTCCTTGTAATACTTCTGCTGTTGATTTATATGAACTTATAGTATTCATATCATCAATATTTTCAGGATCCGCCTTATAATATGAATATGTTTCTCCAGCATCATCATACCATTCTGCTAAAAAATATCCATAAAAATACTCTCCCTCAACATAACCATAATAGTCAAATGTTGCTACACGACCTATATGATATTCTGTGATTTCTTCTGTTCTCTTTTGATATTCATGTTTTTTTATTTCCTCCAGAAGACTTACATACATATCCCAGTCACACTCTACTGCTTTAGATTTATACTCTTCCTTTTTGCTTTCCAAAAAAGCATCCATGTTATTCATATTTCTTACATCCTGATTTGGTTTTATGAAATTAATATCTAGTGCTTGTACAGTTCCAGAAAAAATCACAGCTGGAGAATACTTAAAATCCCACACATCCTCCTCAATTTCTATATTTTCTGTACTAACAAATGTATGTTGTAACCAGTCCATCACTTTATCACATAAAAATAACACAAAATCCTCAATTGGTCGTAAAATTTTTCCTCCGTTTTCAGTATCAGTTTCAGCTCTGGTAGGAATTGGTACTAAAACACTTAAAATAGCTATAACTAATATAATAAATATTAAATTTTTTATTGTTTTTTTATTTACGAAAGCTTTCATTTTTTCTCCTTAAACTTTTTAAGTCTTTAGTTACTTTCTTTTAATTTATTTAAGTTTGTTTCAACAAACTTAAATTCTTTCTTAGTTGGTGTTATTTGAATTATAGCTGTATCTGATCCAACTTTTAATAAGCCCTCACCTATCAAACATGTTACTAAGAAATTAGCTTCTCCTTCGCTTAATTTAAATACTTCTTTTAAATATTCAATTTCTGCCTTATCTTGTGCCAAGAAAAGTTTTGTATCAGCTGATGTTAAAACTGCTTGTGCTGCTTCGCTTTCATAGAAATCTTGGAATCTTTGAGAAATAATTGCTAAAGATACATTTCTTTTCCTTGCACGTCTTGCCATTTTATTTAAGAAATCAACTGCTTCTTCAAATGGAAGTAACATCCATGCTTCGTCTATTAAAACTCTTTTCTTTGTTGCTTTTTCCCTATCTTCACTGTTTTTCTTAACATATTTTTCCCATATCCAAGAAAGCAGTATTTGCTGTGCAAGTGGTCTTGCAAACCTTTCCTCTAATTGTGATATGTCTAAGTTTATAAATGGTATATGGTCTAATAATTCAAATGTAGATTGTCCATCAAAATATGCCATCTGTCCATTTAGTTCCCTTACATATTGTTTCATAACTTTAAGCAAATAGCTATAATGGAATTCATAGTTTTTGTCTGTATTTTCTTTAGCTTTTTTTTCTAATGTTTTATACCATGAACCTATTGTAGGCATTATTTTTTTTTCTTTATATAAATCATTTTTAAGTGCATTTGCAGATTGTTTGTATAGACTGTTTGGATTAGAATTTATTCCGCATCTTACATATTCATCTGCAACAGTTTCTGCAATTATTTGTTTTGTAAGCTCATTTACTTCTTTGCTTTTTGTACTACCTCTTGCCATTGTAAGAATCGCTTGTGTAACGTCTTCTATTTTATTTTCAACATTTAAAACTGGTCTCTCTTTTCCTGTTATTTCATCCTTTACATACTCAATTTCAATATCAAATAAATTTATAATTGTTGATGAAGTTGGGCTTATTACAACATTTATTCCTCCCAATGCCTCTGCAACTGCTCTATATTCACCCTCTGCATCTAATGCTAAGCTTTCTATTCCCATAAGAACACAAGATCTAGATATTAGTGTCTTCATTGTAACAGATTTACCGGCACCTGACTTAGCAAATACAACCATGTTATAATTTGCTAAATTTCTGTGGAAATTATCAAATAATATTGGTACACCTGTTTGTTTGTTAATTCCTAACGGAACCCCTGTTAAGTGACCAATTTCTGATGTTGTAAATGGAAATACTGTTGCCATTGAGTTACGGTCAAATGTGTGAGTTCTTCTCATTTGATCCTTCATTAATGGTACATTACTCTTAAATGCTTCTTCCTGCATTGCCCACGCAGATTTTATTCCAACTAATGTTTTGGACATTTCTGTTGAAAGTAGTTTTGTATATGCATCTAACGATTGTAAATTATATGCAAATAATGTTGCTACAATTGATGCTTCATAAAGTTTATTAAATCCTGCTGCTATTTGGTCTCTTAATTGTTCTGCTTCAAGTCTTTTTTGTGCTAGAATACTTTCTCTGTTTATATTTCCTCTATCTGCTGCTACAATTCTTTCTGTTTCTAATTGGTTAATTACTCTATTTAAGTCTGTTTGAGATCTTGCTTCTGGCACAGGTGTTATATATATAGAAGTATTAATATCACCAAATAAGTACATATCCCTAAATAATTCTGGGAAAGTACACATTCTTGGAAGACTTGATACAAAAAAGCTTCTAGCATATCTAGTAGTATTTGAAATTATTTCCAAGTGATCTATATTCGAAGCATCTATTCCAGATGGTGCAATTAATTCTTTAAGCGTTTTTTCTCTTAGGATTTCATATTGTGGTTCGTCAGTTTTTCCATAATTATTTTGTATTTTTTCTAGTTCTCTTGATTGTTTTTTTCTCATTTTCTTCTCCTCCTTCTTCTTTTGTTTCATCTATTTTATCAATAGCATCTTTGGCTATCTCTTGACCTAAAATTGTTTGGTTTTCTTGTAGCATTTGTTTTGCCATCTCTTTTACTAATTCTTCAAAACTTTTTTCCTTCTTAGCCAATTTCTTTTCTTTTTCACTTTTTACTTGTTCAACTTTTTCTATTGCAAGTTTTAATGCATCTTGCTCTATTTTTTCATCTAAGGCTGCCATTTTCTTATCTATTATATCTTGTCCAGTAGAATACAGTTCATTGTATCCTGCTCTTAATGCTTTATCTATTCCATATACTTCTGACTCGTCTCTGTTATATGCAACATATAATAAATCTGCAAGTTCATATGAATTTAATATTCTACATTTCATACTACATGCAAATAATGTTCTGATTATAGATTGTGCCCTTGTATATAATTCTGCAAATATCATATTTCTCTTTTCTTCTGAATCCAACATATCATTATCTATTTCTGATGAATAATATGGAACTATTATATAATAATGTTTTCGAAGCACGTTTTTATTTTGACTTGTTTTTTCTATATTTTCTACGACATCCACACCATAATCATATAGGTTTTGAAGTCTTGCTATTTCCCTTTTCGCATCGTCTAATTGTTTTTGCGTTGCTATTCCTTCTTGCACCATAGATGTATATTTTCTTTGTTTGATTTCTAAAGTTTTGTTTAGTTCTTCAATTTTTGCTCTATAATTCATAATACTTTCTT
>JBJFFF010000124.1:0-8917 GCA_051891455.1 Clostridia bacterium
AGCCTCCAGCCAGAATTTCTCTATTGCAACCCAAGACGAAGTACATTACCAGGACTATATCACCAAGATTAGTGTTGGACTGATGCGCTTAGACGTATAACAGTGTAAAAGGAAGGGAGACCCGCAATGCGGGTCTCATTTTTTAAAATTTTAATAGAATTTTTCTAAAAAAACTATACAAATTTTGGAATTAATTATATAATATGATAGTAATATAGAACTAAGGAGAGGTGGCAATATGGAATTAAGAACAATTTTAAGTGGAATTGAAGGAATAAAAGCAAAAGCAGATTTAAATGTAGATATAGATATGATAGAAAGTGATTCTAGAAAAATAAAACCAAATGGAATGTTTGTTGCAATAAAAGGCTTTGACGTAGACGGAAGCTTATATATAAAACAAGCAGTTGACAATGGAGCAGTGGCAATTGTTATAGAAGAAGGAACAAAATTAAAAAAAACAGATATTAAAGAAGACACAAATATTATTATGGTTCCAGATTCAAGACTAGCACTTGCAAAAATGGCATGTAATTTTTATGAGAATCCATCTAGAAAGTTTAAACTAATAGGTATAACAGGAACAAAAGGAAAGACAACAACAACATTTATGTTGAAATCAATTCTAGAAAAACATGGAAATAAAGTAGGTTTAATTGGAACAGTTGCAAATTATATAGGAAGTAAAAATTTAGGAGAAAGCAGCAGAACAACACCAGAAAGCTTAGAATTACAAAGGTTATTTAGCCAAATGGTGGAAGAAAAAGTAGATACAGTTGTTATGGAGGTATCATCTCAAAGTTTAAAATTACATAGGGTTGATGGCTGTGAATTTGATTATGCCGTATTTACAAACTTTTCAGAAGACCACATTAGTCCAAAAGAACATCCAGATATGGAAGACTATTTTAATTCAAAATTAATATTGATAAAAAAAGCAAAAATAAGCTTTATAAATAATGATGATTATAGAGTATCAAAAATCAAAAAAATGCTACCAGAATGTGATATAAGAACTTATGGAATAGATAATGAAGCAAATCTTTTAGCTAAAGATATTACTGTTACAAACTCAAGCGTAGATTTTAAAGTAAAAATTGGTGGAAAAAATGAAAGAGTAAAAACAGGAATACCAGGAAGATTTAGTGTATATAATTCATTAGCGGCAATTGCAATAGCAGAAAGCTTAGGAGTAAATGCAGAAGAAATTAAAGAAGCATTATTAGAAGTAAGAGTTCCAGGAAGAAGCGAACTTGTAGACAATAAAAAAGGACTTACTATAATGATAGATTATGCTCACTCACCAGAAAGCTTACAAAGTATATTGAATGCAGTAAAAAGTTATACTAGAGGAAGAGTAATTTCTGTATTTGGATGTGGAGGAGATAGAGACCCAGGAAAACGTCCAATAATGGGTGAAATTTCTGGAAAAATAGCAGATTTTACAATAATAACATCAGATAATCCAAGAACAGAAGAACCTGCAAAAATAGTAAAACAAATTGAAGAAGGAATAGCAAAAACAAAAGGAAAATACGTGGCAATTGTAGATAGAACAGAAGCAATAAAACATGCAATAGAAATAGCAAATAAAAATGATATTATAGTATTAGCAGGAAAAGGACATGAAACATACCAAGAAATAAATGGAGAAAAACATCCATATGATGAAAGAAAAATAATAAAAGAAATAATAGGCTAGTAGGGGCGGGCCCCGTGCCCGCCCGAAAAAAATTACAGAATTAAATTGTGGAGACGAACGTGTTTGCTAGTAGGGGCACCTGCCCACAGGTGCCCAAAGAAAAAGCGTGAGGGGGGAACAAAAGTTGTATTTTCAAACTAGAATATTGTTTGTATCATTTATAGCAACAATATTACTATCAATATTTATAATACCAATATTAAGAAAATTTAAAATAGGGCAAATGGAAAGAGACGACGGTCCAGAATCTCATTTCTCCAAAAAAGGTACACCAACTATGGGAGGAATAATAATTGCTTTAGGAATTATTATTGGAACCATTGGTGGCTTTGTGTATTATTATAACAAAGAAATAGAAACTGCCAAAAAATTATTACCGTTATTAATTATCACAATAGGATTTGGGGTTATTGGATTTATTGACGACTATAAAAAACTTGTTTTAAGAAATACAAAAGGATTAAAACCATCTAGCAAAATGCTTGGACTACTAGTAATTGCAGTTGGTTATACATTTTATATAATGAAAGTTCTAAATTTAGGAACAGAAACTTATATTCCATTTTTAAAGGTATATGTTAATCTTTCTACATGGATTTATATACCATTTGCAATATTTGTAATTTTAGCAACAACAAATGCAGTAAATTTAACAGATGGTATAGATGGACTTAGCACAAGTGTATCTGCAATTATAGTAACTTGTTTAACAGTTATTGCAATTGTTTTAGATGTAAAAGAAATTATAGTATTTGGAAGCATTATAGTTGGAGCATGTTTAGGATTTTTAATATTTAACTTAAATGTAGCAAAAGTATTTATGGGAGATACAGGTTCTTTGCTTTTAGGAGGAGTAATAGCAGCAATGGCACTATACTTAAAAATGCCATTACTATTGTTACTTATAGCTGCTATTCCAGTGCTAGAGACACTATCTGTTGTATTACAAGTAGTATATTTCAAAAAAACAGGTGGAAAAAGACTATTTAAAATGGCTCCACTACATCACCACTTTGAACTATCAGGCTGGAACGAAAACAAAGTAGTTTCAATCTTTAGCATATTAACACTAATGCTATGCATAATAGGACTTTGGGCAATATAAAACCCGACGAGATTTGTCGGACTGAACTGATTAGTAAAAAATAAAAGAGAGGAAAATATGGTACAAAAAGCAAAAAAAAATAAAAAAGAACTAAATAAATCATTTGACTTTGTACTATTCATAATAGTATTAATATTAGTATGCATGCGGACTAATAATGGTACTCTCAGCAAGCTCCCCATCATCACTATCAACTACAGGAAGCAGCTACACATATGTTTACAAACAAGCAATATCAGCAGCAATAGGAATAACACTAATGCTTATAATATCTAAAATAGACTATAGAAAATATGAAAAGTATTATAAAATTGTATATGTTTTTTCAGTAGGAATTCTATTACTAGTACTAGTGCCTGGATTAGGTAGAACAATTAACGGAGCAACTAGATGGATAAATCTTCCTGTATTTGGGTCAGCACAGCCATCTGAGATAACAAAACTAGGATTAATATTATTTTTTGCAGCATATTTAAGCAAACACAGAGATGAGCTAAAGCACATTTGGAAAGGATTTTTAAAACCAATTATTTGTTTTATGGCTCCACCAATATTAATATTATTATTGGTACAATCACACTTCAGTGCATCTGTAGTTATTATTTTAGTCTTATCAATTATGATGATAATGGCAGGAAGCAAATTTTCGCATTTTGCAATATTTGGAAGCCTGGGAGCAGGAGCAGGACTTTCTTTAATGTATATACTTGCAAAATTCTTTAATATGGGAAGTTTTAGATTAACAAGAATATATTCATTTGTAAACCCTTGGCTAGACCCTCAAGGAGATGGATGGCAAATAATACAAAGTTTATATGCAATTGGTTCAGGAGGACTTTTTGGAGTAGGACTTGGAAATAGTACACAAAAATATTTGTACATATCAGAACCACATAATGATTTCATATTTGCGGTTCTTGCCGAAGAATTAGGATTTGTAGGGTGTGCAGCAGTTATAATACTATTTTTATTATTTGTTTGGAGAGGAATAGTAATTAGTATGAAGGCTCCAGATATGTTTGGAAGCTTACTTGCAGTTGGAATAACATCATTAATAGGCTTGCAAGCAATTATAAACATAGCAGTTGTTACATCATCAATGCCAGTAACAGGAATAGCTCTTCCATTTTTCAGCTATGGAGGAACATCACTAATAATTTTACTATGCGCAGTAGGGGTATTACTCAATATATCGCGACATACCGAGAAAATATAAGTAGGGGCACCTGCCCACAGGTGCCCAAAGAAGGTGATAAAATGAAAGTTGTTATAGCAGCAGCAGGAACAGGAGGACACATAAACCCAGGAATAGCCATTGCAAACAAAATAAAACAAGAAAACAAAAACGCAAAAATAACATTTATAGGAACACTAAGAGGACTAGAAAACGACCTAGTTCCACGAGCTGGTTACGACTTAGAGCGAATAGAAGCATATGGAATAAGCAGAAAAATTAGTGCACAAAACATAAAAAACATATTTAAAACTATAAGTAGCTTTAAAAAAGCCAAAAACTTAATAAAAAAAATAAATCCAGACATAGTTATTGGAACAGGTGGATATATTTGTGGACCTGTGCTTTTAGCCGCAAATAAATATAAAATTCCATGTATATTACATGAAAGTAATGCATATCCAGGTGTAACAGTAAAACTACTTTCTGGAAAAGTAGATGAGGTTTTAGTAGGATTTGAAGATGCAAAACAAAGACTGCCAAAAGCTAAAAGAATAATTGTAACAGGAACTCCTACAAAACTAAAAAAACAAGATTTAAGTAATGAACAAAAAGAAGAAATAAAAAAACAATTATCAATAAAAAGCAATCTACCAATAGTATTAGTTTATGGAGGAAGCCAAGGTGCAAAATCTATAAATGATGCATTATTAGGAATAATAGAAAATAAACTAAATGAAAACTACCATATTATCTGGGCAGTAGGACAAAAACAATATGATAATATAAAACAATCATTAAAAACAATGGGGTTAAATATAAACAATATAAAAAATGCGAGCATTGTTCCATATATTTATAATATGCAAGAGGTTATGAATTTAGCTGATTTAATAGTTGCAAGAAGTGGTGCAATGACAATAACAGAAGTATCTTTACTTGCAAAACCTGCAATATTTGTGCCATATCCATATGCAACAGAAAATCACCAAGAATATAATGCAAAAGTACTTGCAAATGTAGGAGCAGCAGAAATAATTCTAGATAAAGACTTAAAATATGATATATTAAACAGCAAAGTGCAAGAAATTATAATTAGCAAAGATTTGCAACTAAAAATGAGTAAAAATGCAGAAAAAATAGCCATACCAAATGTAGAAGACAGAATTTATAACGAAATTAAAGCATTAATAAAGAATATATAAATTGATTTCAAAAAAATGTAGGGGCAGGGTTCCACCCCTGCCCGTAAAAACAGAGAGAATAATTAAATAATGAATAATATGAATATGTAGAAATGAATGATTACACAATAATGCCAATGCCCATTAATAATAAAACGGGCAGGGGTGGAACCCTGCCCCTACAAGAAGATAATAGACATTATACATTTTTAGGAGGTGAAAAAATGAACATAGAAAAATTTGAACAAAATATAGGCTACAAATTCAAAAACAAAAAACTAGTACAAACAGCCCTTACACACAAATCATATGCAAATGAAAACAAAATCCAGAGCAATGAAAAACTTGAATTTTTAGGTGATGCAATATTAGAATTTGTAACAAGTAAATACCTATACGAAAATTACAAAAAACTAAAAGAGGGAGAAATGACTAAAGTTAGAGCAACAGTAGTTTGTGAAGAAAGTTTATACAAGATTGCATTAAAGCATAATTTTAGTGATTTCTTAATCATAGGAAAAAGTGAGAAAGCTTGCCATGGGAATACGAAACCTGCAATTTTAGCAGATAGTGTAGAAGCAGTTATTGCAGCAATATTTTTAGATTCTGATTTAGAAAATGCAAAAAAATTTATAATAGAAAATCTAAAAGAGGCTATTGAAAGTGCAAGCAAAAATGTAGGTAAAAAAGATTATAAAACAGTTTTGCAAGAAAAATTACAAGAGCATGGAAGTGTACACATAGAATATAACATAATAAAAGAAGATGGACCAGACCACAGCAAAGTATTTACGGCAGAGGTAAAATGTAATGGCAAAAGCTTAGCGACTGGGACAGGCTCTACCAAAAAACAAGCAGAAATGGAAGCAGCCCACAAAGTATTAACAAATGGATTAGGGAATAAATAAGAGAGTTGAGGTGTGAAGTTGGAGGTGTGAGGTGGGAACCATAGGAAATGGTTTCGAAGAAAATTCTATAAAAGCACACTTCTCACATCTCACTTCGCACTTCAATAATTCAAATTTAACAGATGAATCAAAAAATAATAATCAGAAAGGAAAAACATATGTCAGAAAAATATATAATACCAATATTTGTACCACATTTAGGATGCCCCAACAATTGTACATTTTGTAACCAAAAAAGTATAAGTGGGCAAATGAAAAATGTTACAGGAAAAGAAGTTAAAGAAACAATAGAAAGTTTTTTAAAAAGTTTCAAAAATAAAGATATAGAAGAAGAAATAGCCTTTTTTGGAGGAAGCTTCACAGGAATAGAAAAAAATATTCAAGAAGAATTACTATCTGTTGCATATGAATATGTAAAAAATGGGACAGTAACAGGAATTAGAGTTTCTACAAGACCAGATTACATAGACAAAGAAAAGCTAAAATTACTAAAGCAATATGGAGTAAAGACAATAGAATTAGGAGTACAATCTACCAATGATTATATTCTAAAAAAATGTAAAAGAGGTCATACATTTGAAGATGTAAAAAAGGCTTCTAAATTAATAAGAAGATTTGGATTTGTGTTAGGACACCAAATGATGATAGGACTTCCAGAAAGTACAAGACTGGACGAATTAAATACGGCAAAAGATTTAGCAAAATTAAAACCAAAGATTATTAGACTATACCCAGTTTTAGTAATAAAGAATACCGAATTAGAAGCAGAATATCTGAATAAAGAATACGAACCTGTAACACTAAATCAAGCAGTAGAAATATGTAAAGAGTTATTATATTTCTTTGAAAAGAAAAAAATAAAAGTAATAAGAATAGGGCTTCAAAACACAGACTTAATTTCAAACCCAGAAAATGTAGAAAGCGAAGTAGTTGCAGGACCATACCACGAAGCATTTGGACAGCTAGTAGAAGATAGCATCTGGTATGACAAAATATTAAATGAAATAAAAAAATTCAATACCAAAGTAATAGAAGCTCAAATTGAAGTAAACCCTGCAAATGTAAATAATGTAGTAGGGCATAAAAGAAGCAATATAGAAAAACTAAAAGAAACATATGACTTAGAACTAAAAGTAAAACAAAATCAAGAAATAAAACCAGGAAAATTCAATCTAAGCATTTTAAAAACATACAAAGACTTTTTAGACGAATAGGGTAATGTTATTGCATAGGAAACAACTAAAATATATAGGATATTTGTAGGGGTCGCCGTCCTCGGCGACCCGCAATAAAATATTTAATATATTTACGGGTCGCCCTAGAGTGCGACCCCTACATTATTTTGCAACAAATGATTTTTACAGTCGTTTTTTGTCGATGAAAAGTCATATAAATTTCAAAAAAACAATTGACATACAAAAAACTCTAGTATTAAATATACTAGAGTCTTTTTATAACCTAATCTTCTATTTTATAATTCTTATTATTAGACCAACCAATTAACCAAACAGGAGAAACTTCAAAAATTTCAGCAATTTTACAAATCATAGAAATATTAACATTTTTAATTTGTCCATTTGCATATTTTGTAATGGTCCCTCTAGACTTTATACCTAATTTTTTAATAAGTTCATCATAAGTTATCGAACTATTATCTAATAATTCTTGAAATCTTTCTGGAAATAAATACTTCATTTTAACCCCCATAAATTTTATCAAACAAATTATAACATGTAATTTTAAATAAGTAAATGAAACAAGAAAAAAATTATTAAATATGTTGACAAAAAGAAAAAAATATTGTAATATGTTTCTTGAAAAGAAACAAAGAGAGAAGGAGACATATATGGATCCAAAATTAATAGGAAAAAGATTAAAAGTATTAATGGAAAAAAAGCAAATAAAAAGGAGTTATTTAGCTAAAAAAATGGGAATTAGCTATAATACATTAACAATAAAATTAAATGGACAAAGGGAATTTTCTGCAATTGAAATAGCAAAAATAAAATGTCTTTTAGATTTGGATGATGAATTATCTGCAAATATTTTCTTTAATCCGGATTTTGACATTACAGAAAATAAAGAAATAGGCTAATTGGAATAAATAACTAAAAAAACACCCATACTAATATGGGTGCTTTTTATGAAATTTAAAGAAAAAAGAAAAATTATAAATATAAAAAAATTTCTTATAAATTTAATACAAACCTTATTTGGAACAGCATTAATGGCGATTGCTGTAGATTTATTCTTATTACCAAATCAATTATCTGTTGGCGGTTTCTCTGGTATTGGAACAATAGGGCATTACTTATTTAATCTACAAGTTGGAACTACGGTATTTGTTTTAAATATTCCTTTGTTTATATTGGCATTAATAAAAAACGGAAAGAGATTTTTTTTAGATTCATTAATAGGCACAATATCTTTATCAGTATTTTTAAATTTATTTGAAAATATTAATATAGTTACCCACTCAGGATTTTTAGCATGTATATATGGAGGTGTCCTTTCTGGAATTGGAACATCTATTGTACTTAATGCAAATGCATCAACAGGGGGATCAGACTTACTTGCGCAAATAGTAAAATCCTATAAGCCAGATGTAAAAACAGGAAGTATTATAGTTCTAATAGATGCACTTGTAGTAGTGGTAAGTACAGCCGTATTTGGAGAAATAGAAATAGGGCTTTATTCTGCAATTTCAATTTATATAATGGGAAAAGTGCTAGACTTATTTTTTGAAGGAATTGATTTTGCTAAAATGATGATAATTATATCTCCAAATTATCAAGAAATATCAGATGAAATAAACAAAAAAATAAGAAGAGGAACAACTGCAAT
>JBJFFF010000125.1:0-1703 GCA_051891455.1 Clostridia bacterium
ATAATGACAAAAGTATTAGCTTTAGTATTAGCAGGACTAATGGTTTTAAGTGTTGCAGCTACACTTATAGCATTTTTAATTAGATAATTAGGAGGTAACAAATGACAAGTAATGTTGGTACACAAATAAATATGCAAAAAATTTTTGAGTATTTAAAAACATTGCCACAAGAGCCAATTAAAATAATAACATTAATATTAGATATAGCAATAGTAATATTTTTAGTAGTAAAACTAGTTCAACTAATAAAAGGAACTAGAGCTTTACAATTATTAAAAGGAATTATATTTTTAATATTAATAACTATTGTAAGTGGAATTTTAGAACTAAATATATTAAATTATATACTTACTTCATTCATGACGTATGGAGTAATTTTACTGATTGTAATATTCCAGCCAGAATTAAGAAGAGCATTAGAACAGCTTGGAAGTAATAAAATAAATAAATTTTTTGGAATTGATAAAGATATTGAAACAAAAACTAAAGAAAATATTTATAAAATAGTTATTGCGGCAACGGAACTTGCTAAAACAAAAACAGGTGCTCTTATAGTACTAGAAAGAGATATAAAATTAAAAGACATAATGGATACAGGTGTACCAATAGATTCTGAAATATCACCTCAATTATTAGTAAATATATTTACACCAAAGACACCTCTTCATGATGGTGCGGTTGTAATTAGTGAAAATAGAATAAAGGCTGCTGCATGTATGTTGCCATTATCAAATGATAAACATGTTTCAAAAAGAATAGGAACAAGGCACCGTTCAGCAATTGGAATGTCTAAAGAATCAGATGCCATTGTTGTAGTGGTTTCTGAAGAAACTGGAAAAATATCAGTTGCAAAAGATGGAACATTAATTGCAGATGTAAAAGAAGATGCTTTAAAGCAAATACTTATAAAGAATTTAATAACTAAAAAAACTGAAAAAGAGAAAAATACAAAATAAGAAAAAAGGGTTCGGGTTACCGAGCCCCAATTTTATAGGAGAAAAAATGCGAAATATAAAATTAATAATAGAATATGATGGAAAAAAATTTGGAGGCTGGCAAAAGCAACCTAATAAACTAAATATACAAGGAGAAATAGAAAAAGCAATAGAGGAAATAACAGGAGAGACTGTAGAATTAAATGCTTCTGGAAGAACAGATGCAGGAGTTCATAGTTTAGGGCAAACTGCAAACTTTAAAACAAATAGTAAAATAGATATATCAAAAATGGCAATTGCAATAAACTCAAAATTAAAGCAAAGTATAAGAATTATAAAAGCCGAAGAAGTAGACGAAAAATTCCATGCAAGATATTCGTGCAAAGGGAAAAAATATAGATATGTGATTAATAATTCGAAATATGGAAGTGCAATATATAGAGACTTAGAATATCATATTCCAATAAAATTAAATGTAGAGGATATGAAAAAAGCTATAAAATACTTTGAAGGAGAACACGATTTTAAAGGCTTCAAAGCAAGTGGAACAAGTAGTAAAAGTAGTGTAAGAACTATATATAGTGCTAAATTACTACAAGAGGGAGAAAGAATAATTATAGAATTAGAAGGTAATGGATTTTTGTATAATATGGTAAGAATAATTTCTGGAACAATAGTAGACGTAGGACTTGGCAAAATAAAGCCAGAAGAAATACCTGGAATAATAGAATCAAAAGATAGAACAAAAGCAGGAAAAACACTACCACC
>JBJFFF010000126.1:0-8735 GCA_051891455.1 Clostridia bacterium
TTGCCGCATTTATTTCTGCAGGAACTACTATTTACAGCAATGTGGTTACAGGTGCTAATGAATCTTATGCAGATTTATTTATAATTTTATTTGTTGTTATCTTAAACACTATTTTAAGTGTTGTGCAAGAAAGTAAAGCAGAAAACGCTATTTCTGCTCTTATGGAAATGACTAAAGCTACTTCAAAAGTAATTAGAGATGGCCAAATTCAAATAATTAAAAGTGAAGATTTAGTTGTTGGAGATGTTATTGTTTTAGAAGCAGGTGATGCAATTCCAGCCGACTGTAGAATTTTGGAAAGTCATAGTCTTAAAGTTGAAGAAGCAGCAATTACTGGTGAATCTGTTCCAGTTAATAAAATAGCAGACATTTTAATGCTTAGTGAGACTTCTAGAGAAGTTCCTTTAGGAGATAGAACTAATATGCTATACTCTGGAAGTACCATTGTTTATGGTCGTGGTAAAGCTGTAATTGTTTCTACTGGTATGGATACAGAAATGGGTAAAATTGCTGATGCTTTAGCACAAACTGAAAAACAAGAAACACCTCTTCAAAAGAAAATGGCAGAACTTTCTAAAACTCTTACAAAACTTGTTTTAGGTATAAGTGTTTTTGTATTTATATTTACATTAATTAGAAACGGTTCTTTTGCAGGAGATGTTGTTTTAGATACATTTTTAGTTGCAATTGCTCTTGCTGTTGCAGCAATCCCAGAAGGGCTTCCTGCAGTAATTACAATTATTCTTTCAATTGGTGTAACATCAATGTCTAAAAGGCAGGCACTTGTTAGAAAGCTTACAGCAGTTGAAACTTTAGGATGTACTCAGGTAATTTGTTCAGATAAAACTGGTACGTTAACTCAAAATAAAATGACAGTTGTAGATACATTTGGTACAGATAAAAAATTACTTGCAAAGGCTATGGCACTTTGCTCAGATGCAGAAATTAGACCAGATGAAAAAGAAGCATCTGGAGAGCCAACAGAGGTTGCTTTAGTAAACTTTGCTTTTGCTGAAGGGTTACCTAAGTATGATTTAAATGAAAACTACCCTCGTATTGGAGAAGCTCCATTTGATTCTAACAGAAAAATGATGTCTACTGTTCATAATGAGAATGGAAAATTTATAAGTTATACAAAAGGTGCTTGTGAAATTATTCTAAGTCATTGTACTGGATTTTTAAAAGATGGAAATGTTATTCCTCTAACAGATGAAATACGTGATGAAATAAATAGTAAATCTAAAGAATTTGCTGATAGAGCTCTTAGAGTCCTTGGTGTAGCTTACAGAGAATTTAGTGAAGAACCTACTGATTTTAGTGCAGAAAACCTAGAAAATGATTTAATTTTTATTGGTTTTGTAGGTATGATTGACCCTTGTAGACCAGAAGTTTATGAGGCAATTAAAGAGTGTAGAACTGCTGGAATTAGACCAGTTATGATTACTGGTGACCACAAAGATACTGCTGTTGCAATAGGTAAAGATTTAGGAATTATAAAAGATGCATCTGAGGCAATGACTGGTGCAGAATTAGAAGAAATCTCAGATGAAGAATTAATTGAAGTTGTAAATAGATGCTCTGTTTTTGCTCGTGTTCAGCCAGAGCATAAAACAAGAATTGTTAAAGCATTTAAAGCACAAGGAATGATTACTGCAATGACAGGTGATGGTGTAAATGATGCACCTTCAATAAAATCAGCTGATATTGGAATTAGTATGGGTATTACTGGAACAGATGTAACAAAAGGCGCTTCTGATATGGTTCTTGCAGATGATAATTTCGCAACTATTGTTAATGCAGTTGAAGAAGGTAGAAAAATATACGATAATGTTAGAAAAGTATTGCAATTCCAACTTTCAACAAACCTTGCCGAGGTTGTTGCAATATTTACATCTTCATTACTTGGTGTAACAATGCTTACTCCTGCACATTTACTTTGGATAAATATGGTTACAGATAGTACCCCAGGTCTTGCTTTAGGTATGGAAAAAGCTGAGGGAGATTTAATGAAGAGAAAACCAAGGAATTCAAATGAAAGCTTATTTGCAAATGGCACTGGCATAGATGTTGCTTTAAGAGGATTATTTATGGGATTTCTTATAATTCTTTCTTACTTTATAGGTGAATTTATAGAAACAGGCACTATTAACCTTAGCATTTCTTCTTTAGATGGTATGTCTATGGCATTTTTAACTGCTAACTTTGTTCAAGTATTCCATGCTATATGTATGCGTTCGCAAAGGGAATCTTTGTTTAAACTTAAATCGTTTAACTGGTGGCTATTGGGTGCATTTATTCTTGCATCAATTTTAACTGTTGGTGTAATATACATTCCATTTTTCACAAATTTATTTAACTTCACAGCTATTAGTTTTAAAGAATTCTTAATTGCATTTGGATTAGCATTTTCAGTAGTACCTGGAACAGAGATTATAAAATTCTTCCAGAGGAAATTTGGAAAAGAAATTGTATAAAACTTAAGTGGGCAAACAAAGTTTGCCCACTTTTATTATCTTTTAATTAGCTAATAAATTTTTAGAATCATCTAATGCTTCAATTTTTTTAATACCATTAAACTCTTTTTTCCATCTATTTGGTGTCATTGTAAAACGATTATAACCAACTTCATCATTTTTAATTCTGTGAGATTCCACAGAATTAAAAGTGATATTTTTATTTTCTCTTTTTTTCCATTAACGCATTTATTTCTGCTCCAAGTAGTAAAATATACATACACCAATATACCCATATCATTAAAAGCATTATTGATGTTAAGCTTCCATATATTACAGAAAAATTTTTAAATACATTTAAATATATAGAAAATCCCCAAGATAATACATACCAGCCTATAGCTGCAAATGCAGCGCCTGGTATTTGTGTTCTAAACTTTACTTTATGATTTGGTACAAATTTATACATTAGCCAAAATGTTATAAATAATATTAATATTTGCCATACTGCTCTTAAGTTTAAAAGTAAATTTATTGTTGTACTTAATCCCATATATTTATTTTGTAAAAAATTTACAATTGTTCTGCCAAATGTAACTAGTAGCAATGCAACTACTATCATAACAATAAAAATAATTATACAAATTATAGATTTTAGTTTTAAAAACCAATAATTATATTCTTTTGGAGTTTCATATATGTAATGAAATCCCTTACATAATGCAAAAAATCCCTTGCCTGCTGACCATAAAAGAAAAATCACTGATATTGATAATGTTCCAATTGACTTAAATGAAGCCTCCTTTACTATTCCCTCCATAAAGTCCCCTATATCTCCTGGAAATAAATCTTTTGCCATAAAAAATATAGCCTCTTTCCCAATACTAGTAAATTGTATAAGTGAAAACAGCAAAATTAAAAATGGGATAAACGAAAGTATTACATAATATGCGCATTGTATAGAATACTCATTTACATGATGTTTTTCTAGCCTTTTTAGAAAGTTACTTATTTTGGAAAATACCTGCATCATTTTCTCCCCTCAATTATTTTTTCTCATTATAACAATTTTATTAGGGTAAAGCAAGAATTATAAATAATAATTTGTCTATACACATATCTCATCTTTTATTGCTTCGAATTTTGAGTCTCCTATTCCTGAAACATTTTTTATATCTTCAATAGTTTTAAATTTTCCATTTTCTTCTCTATATTTTATTATTTTAAGTGCTGTTGATGGGCCAATTCCTGTTAAGGTTTCAAGCTCTGTTTGTGTTGCAGTATTTATATTTACCAAATTTGTATTTGAATTTATATCCTCTATTATAATATTTTCTCCAATATTATCAGTTATATAGCTACTTGTATCCACAGAATTCACATTTGGTATGTTTATTTTTTGCCCATCTTTAACGACATATGCTAAATTTATTTTGTTTATGTCTGCATTTTCAGTAAGTCCCCCTGCCGCTTCTATTGCATCTGCTAATCTTGCACCTTCCTCAATTTCTATAATTCCCGGAGAATTCACCTCTCCTGTAATATGTAAAATTATTTTATTTTTTTCCTTAGTTTCAACGTTTGTTTCTATGTATATATTCTCCTCTATAATTTCGCTAGCATTATCTTTTGAATAATTATAAACCAAATAGATTACTATAATTATTATACCTATCGACAAAAAAATTATTTTTTTAAAATTTTTCATGTTTCCTCCTTATTATTATTGTTTTTTTTACATTTTTAATATATATTTATATTGGTGATTTAATGATGAAGAAATTTATTTATAAATTATTTTTAATATTTTTTATTATTTTAGTATTTTTGGTTCCAAAAGTTTTCGCAACTGAAGAGCCAGATTTTTCATTAAATTCTGCAGCTGCAGTTTTGTATGATGCATCATCTCGGTCAAATTTTATACGAGAGAAATGGTAATAAAGTACTATACCCTGCAAGTCTTACAAAAGTTTTAACTGCTATTGTTGTAATGGAACATTGTAATTTAGAAGATACAGTTACCGTTAGCCAAACTGCTATTGATAGTGTTGAATATGGTTATCTTACAGCAAACCTTCAAGCTGGTGAAACATTTACTGTTGAAGAACTATTAAATGTTTTACTTGTTTATTCTGCAAATGATGTTGCTTTAGTTTTGGCAGAACATGTTAGTGGTTCAGTTGAAGATTTTTGTAAATTAATGAATGAAACGGCAGTTAAAATTGGATGTACTAATAGTAATTTTATAAATCCAAATGGAGTTCACCACGAAAATCACTATTCAACAGCTCATGACTTAGCTTTAATTGGGAATTACTCTTTGAAATTTGAAAAATTAAAAGAAATTGTTAAGAAAACATATTTTAAACTTCCTCCAACTGATTTTTATGCTAGAGATGATAGGATATTTTCTTCAACAAATGAACTTATTCTTTCTGGTAGCACAAATTACTATAAATATGCCAAAGGGTTAAAAACAGGTTTTACAACTCCTGCTGGTTTTTGCTTAATGGGTTATGCATCTAAAGATGGTTTAGAATTAATTACAGTTTTATTAAATTGTAGTACCTCTGATAATAGATATTTAGAAACTGAAAAGCTTTTTGATTACGGATTTAGTAATTTTTCCTTTAAGAAGTTTGCTACTAAGGGGAATTCAGTTGAAACTGTTTCTGTAAAAGGTGCAACCAAAAGTACAAAAAAATTAAATTTGATATTAGATAATGATATAAATATTACGGTAAATAATGATTTAGACATTTCTACAATTCAGTCTGAAATAAAAATAAATGATAAAATAAAGGCTCCAGTTGCTAAAGGCACAGTTTTGGGAAGCGTAACATATACTTTAAATGGAATTAAATATTCTGCAAATCTTATTGCTGAAAATGATGTTAAATCTTCTCATATGGTTATAAAGTTTGTAGTTTTCTTTTTAGTAGTATTTATTATTTTGGTAGTGCTTAAGATTAGAAAGTCAAAGCTTAAGAAGAAAAGAATTACTATGATTAAAAGGTTTTAAGAAAAAATATACGGGCATTTAATATAAATGCCCTATTTTTATTTACCTAAGAATCCACCAAATCTCGTCGGGGTTTATATTTTTTATTGAACTGTGTTTTCTTCTGTTGTTTCTTCTGGTTCTGGGGTTTCATTAAATAGCTCGTCTACTACTTTTATTGTTTCTTCCTCGTCATGGAAGAAGAACCATCCTCCACCTCTTTGGTCTGATTCTCCTGGTAGTTGTGCTGTTTGAATAGTATTTAAATCCATGCTTACTGCGTATGGTATGTAGTCAATTAACATATTAAAGTCTATGTTGGTTTTTACGTCTTCTTTCATAATGTTCATCATATTACCTATTTCAGTTACATTTTTCAATTTAATAGTTTGTCTTGCAACTGCTATAATTAAATTTCTTTGTGTTTTCATTCTACCATAGTCTTCGTTTCCATATTCATAAGGATATGAACTTCCATCATTGTTATGCCTAAATCTTACTACTTGCTCTGCTTGATTACCATTTAAAGTTTGGTAACCTTGTTTTAGGTGTATATGTAGGTCTTGGCTATAATCATCATAGTTCATATTAATTGGTACATCAAATTCAACTCCACCAATTAAATCTACTAGTTTTATTAATGCTTCTGTATCAACAAGGATATAATATTTTATATCTAGTCCTGTTATTTCGTTTACAGCCGCTAGTGTTTTTTCTGGTGTTGCTCCTCCTGAGTATAATGAATTTATTTTATTATACACAGAGTATTTATAATTTCCATTTTCAACATATGTATCTCTTGGAATTGAAAGCATTGATGCTTTTTGTGTTTTTGGATTATATGAGCAGACAATTATTGTATCAGACATTCCTGTGCTTTCTCCCATAACTAATATTTGCAATGTGTCTAAATTTTTTACTGTTTCTTCATTATGTCCAAGTAATGCTGCAAGCCAATTTCCTTCTAAGTCATTTACTCTTTTAGCAAATCTTATTCCTGCTATTGCACAAATAATTAATACAATTAAAAATATTTTTCTTCCAATATGTCTTTTTTTCTTTTTCTTATTTCTTACTTCATTTTCTTTTGTTTCTACATGTTTTCCCATTTTATCTTCCCCTTTCGTTACAATTATTTAGTATAACAAAAAAAGGTTGAAACTTCAACCCTTTTAATAAATAAATTCTAAAAATCGCTATCATTCAATTTGGCAAATTGAAGTGCGAAGTGGGATGTGGGAAGTGTGAAAATTAGGAAACTCTTACGAAGCCAAACCCTAAACTCCCACCTCTCACTTCACACCTCCAAATCATTATTTAATTATCCCCATTAATAAATTATGATTGTAAATAAATTCTCCTATTGTAGAATCATTAATTGTTTTTATATATTTTTGGTCAAGCATTGGTGAAGCAAGTTGCAGTCCTGCAAAAATTACTGTGACTATTAAAAAGCCTTTTGTAAATCCCCATATTATTCCGTCCTAATTTATCAAACTGTTTTATTATAGGAATTTTTGTAATAATTCCTGCTAAAAATTTTGCAAATATTAATGCTATTTTTAGTACAATAAACAATATAATAAATGTGGCAATATATATTATTTTATATGATAACGACTTTACTAAGTCATTTACTGTGTTTTCACTTGTTTCTATAAAGCTGTCTGGAAGTATTTCATACTTTTCTTCTAAATCTTCAATTGTAATTTTAGAGCTTATTGCATTTTCTATTTTCTCATCAATCTCAGTATTATTTATTACTATATTTCCTACTGTTTTATATAGCATTATTGATATAATTAAAGCTATAAAAAATGATAATATACTAATTGCTGTTTTTACCAAACCTTTTTTATATCCTAAAAATGTAAAAAGTAAAACAACTAAAATAATAACCAAATCTAATACCATATTCTTACCTCCCTATAATGAAACAAGTTCAATTTTATCGTTATATACAATTCCTGCTAAACTATCACTTAAAACTATCTTATTAATTTCTTGGCTTGCATAATATCGTTTTATTAGCCACCCAGCATTACTATAAAACAGTACTTCACTTCCCAAGTTTATTGCAATTACATTGTCAGATACACATATTTCTTTTGGTTCAGAGATTTCGTATTCTTTTGCATTTTCTGTATTTGAATTATTTATCACTTGCAAATATATTTGTGAATTTCTTTTTATTATTTTTATTATTTTGTTATTTAAATCTACAAATAATGTTTCTTCTTTTGAAAAATCTGAAACCTTTGAATTTACTCCATCCTTAACCGCTTCTATATGGTCATCATAAACACATATAAGTTCATCATTTGTTTGATATTTTATATTTACTATTAAATCTCCTTCTGTATTTGTTCCGTGTATATATAGTAGAATCTTTTTCTTCATTTTTTGCTTTTTCCATTGATATTATTTTTATATTTGATTGTATTAAAATTCCAGAAAAATTTGTTTCTGCTATTGCTAGATTTTTATTATCTGGAGAAATACTCATATCTATTACATATGTAGAAGATAAAAATTTTTTAAATAGTCCCTCTCCCTTATTATCAAATGTTTGTACAATTGTTTTATATATTGTACCTGTTGTTGCAACTGCAACATATCCATTTGAGTTTATTGTTATGTCTAAAATATTGTCCTCTAAATCTTTTTGCCATATTATATTCTTACCCGATATTACATATAACTTATTGCCATTTTTTTCTCCAATACATAAGTAATTTCCTGCTGATTCAAAAATCGGATTAGAAATTTCTATTTCTATACTATATTCCTCATTTCCGTTTGAATTATATGCTGTTAACAAATTGTTTTTTAAAATTAGTATATTTCCTTTATATGCATAAGTATTTATATCGTTTGACGATGTAATTGAAATTTTAGGTAAATTATTTTCATGTTTTTCTTTTAAGAAAACATATTTATCTAAAAAATTTCTAACAGTATTATTGTGTTCATATACAATTCCCATTATAATCATAAAAAGAATTACTAAAATTATAATTATTACGCTTATTATTTTTTTCTTATTTAGGGTTCTACCCTCATAACTTTTTCCCATATAATTCACCTTTTATATTTATATCAGTTATGTGCATTTTTTTCAAGGTATTTTTAAATTAATTGTTAGATAAATTGGAATTTGTGGAGCTGTTTTTTAAAATGATAAAGACATCCGCCAAATCTCGTCGGGGTTTGATTTTTCTTTTTCCAGGCTCCTCTAAGTAATTCCTACTCAGATTCTCCTAAAAAAAGAAAAATGAAAC
>JBJFFF010000127.1:0-8699 GCA_051891455.1 Clostridia bacterium
GGACTAAAAGAATTCTGTAAAAATGTAATAGATGACTTAGAAAATAGATGTGTAAAATATTGCTATAGAGTGCGTTTAGAACAGACCGCAAAATATGCAAAAGAAAATGGATATGACGCATTTTCAACCACACTTTTAATAAGTCCATACCAAAAACATGAAGAATTAAAATCTTTAGGTGAAGAAATTGCAAAAAAGTATGGTTTAACTTTTCTTTATAGAGACTTTAGATCAGGATTTAGAGAGGGACAAGCAAAAGCAAGAGAACTAGGATTATATATGCAAAAATACTGTGGATGTGTGTTCTCTGAAGAAGAAAGGTATAGCAAGCAAATAGAAAAGGAGAAAAAAATTTATTAAATAATAGAGGTGGAAATAATATGTATACTCATAAAGAAGAACGTTCTGTTGAAAAAATATGTTATGAAAAGGAGCATATAGATAAAAATATTAAGTTAATCAAAGAACAGTTTGATAATTATTTTAATGAATTTATTGAATCGGAAAATGGATTTACCGTAACAAGAGATAAACTAAAAGAAGCTGCAGAGGATTTAGGAATAGAATTATTAGATGTAAATGAAAATGATATAAAGGAAAAGTATAATAGAATTATATGCGAAGCCATACTAAATTTTAAAAGTGATAGAGAAAAATATAGAGCTATTATGAATAGAGAAAATTTAGAGGTATATAAAGATGCTGTTAAATATTTTAAGGATACTGTTTTAAAGAATGAATGCCCAATCATTCATTTTACACTCCTTAATAAGAGAGCAAAAGCATTAGATAAATACAGGCGTGATTTTAATATGGCTAAGCCAGAAGAACTTCTTAAGGTAGTAACGAATTTAAATAAATTTGCAGAAAAATATGTAACAATATATTCTAAGCAAAAAGATAAAATTATATCAAGCTATGAGGAATTAGAATTAGATGTTTTAGATACAGAAGAATATACTGCTTATGGTGTTATTGGTGGAGGAATAAAAAGTCATATGTTATACAAAATTAGTCCAGAAATGTTTGCCAATAGAAGTAGAGAAGCAATTTGGGCATTATGGTATCTGACAGATAAAAAAGTAGAAGATTGTAAAATGGATTCTGAATTTTTAATGATAGATGTTGAAAAATCAATAACACAACAAAACTACTTTTATCCATATAGTCTCTTTAGTTTTTATGCTTTAACAATTTTTTATTTATTAAATGATAAAGCTCGTGAAAACAATATTGTGATTCCAATTGAATATAGGTATGTTATTGTAGATGCATTTTTGTCATTTGTTGCTGGACAACATAAGGAGGAAATTGATTTGTATATAAGAAATATTGGAGAGGAGGATTTCCATGGAAATTAATGTACAGGAAAAATTAATTGAGATATTTCCTAAATTACAGTTTGAATTGTCTGATATGCAAAAAAAATCAATAGAAAATGTAGTGGTAAAAGAAAAAAACACATTATCAATACTACCAACGGGTGGAGGAAAATCTTTAATATATTGGCTCTCTGGAAAGATACTAAATGGAATAACCATTGTAGTGTCACCATTAATAGCATTAATGGAGGAACAAGCTGAAAAACTTGAGAAGAATAATTGTGTTACTTTCTTACTGCATGGACAAGGTAATTTAAAAGAACAGAATTCAAACCTAATAAAGATAGCTAAAGGAAAGTTTACACCAGATTTTATTTTTATAAGTCCGGAAAGATTGGCAACAGATGGAATGCTGGAATACTGCTTAAAGCAAAGAAGCTGTGACATAAAGCTAATTGTAATTGATGAAGTTCACTGTGTAAGTCAATGGGGAGAATCATTTAGACCTTTTTATAAAAGAATAAATGATTTTATAAATAATATCTTTGAGAATAATTCTGAAAAAGCTAAAATTCTGGCTTTAACTGCTACTATAAATCCAAAAGAGATTAATGATATTTGTAACGAATTTAAAATAGAAACAAAAGATGTAATTAGAGATGAAGCATTAATAAGAAAAGAGATTACATTAAATATATCAAAATTTATTAAGGAAGATGACAAAGAAGAAAAACTATGGAATTTATTTAAATTACATCGAGGAGAAAAAATTCTGGTATATGTGTATAGAAAATTCTACAAAAGAGGAGTTGAAGAACTATCAAAAAAAGCAAATGAAATGGGCTTTAATTCTGTGTATTTTCATGGAGATATGCAGGCTGAAGAAAGGAAAGATATAATAGATAAGTATAAAAAGAATGAAATTGATATTGTTTTTGCAACTAATGCTTTTGGTATGGGAATTGATATAGAAGATATAAGAGTAGTTATACACTATATGATACCAGAAACGATAGAACAATATTATCAAGAAATAGGAAGAGCAGCTAGAGATGCCAATAAAGGAGGAACAGCTAGAGCATACTTATTATATTCTAACAAAAATATAGAGGTAAAAAGGCAATACTTTATTGATGCTTCTTATCCTAATAAAGAAGAATTAATAGAAACGTATAATGAAATATCAAATAATAAAGTAGGAATAAATACATTAAAATACTTTGAAAACGATAAGATAAGAGAATGTTTCCCATATTTTTTAGAAGCAGGCTTAATTGATATAGTTTGTAAAGGCTTTTCAGATTTCAAAAATGTTGAAAAAATTGAAGATGAATATATAAATGATATTTTAAAGAAGACACCTATGCCTATTATGCAGATTGTATTATCAAGAAATCCTGAGGTAAATCCTAAAGAATTAGTAGAAAGATTTTATGAAGACATAATAACTGGAAAAATAAAGTTAACAAAACAACAAGACAAATTATTGATAATAAATGTAAAAGTAGCCGAGCTAACAGAGTCAAAATTAAATGAAATACTAGAAGGAATAGAGAAGAAAAAAGAGTACAGAAATAATCTTCTTAATTATTTCGTAGCATTACTTGAAAGCAATTTAAATTCTATACAATTACACCAAGAAATAGCAAAATACCTAGGAGTAAATAAGCATCAATTGAATAAAATATATACAACTTCAAAAGGTGATTTGGTTAGAAGTAAATCAGAGGTAATAATAGCAAATTTATTATATGAGCATAATATTCGATATGAATATGAAGAAAAATTATTTTATAATAATAAAAACCATATAGAGCCAGATTTTACAATATATTTAAACAATGGAGAAAAATTATATTGGGAACATTTAGGCATGATAGGGCAAGAAGAATATGATAAAAGATGGCTAGAAAAACTAGATATATATGAAAAATACTTTGCAGGAAAATTAAAAGTAACTTATGAAAGTGCTGCTTTAACAGATGCTACATTAAAATTAGTAAAAGAAATAAAAGAAATGAATAAATAATCAAAATAATGATTTATTTGTTAGGAGGAATTGAAATGAAAAAAGTATCACTTGTTATACCAATGTATTATGAAGAAGAGGTAGCTGAGGAATGCTACAAAAGAGTAAAAGAGGTTTTAACTTCTGTAGAAAATTATGAGCATGAAATTGTTTTTGTAAATGATGGAAGCAAAGACAAAACATTAGAAATATTAGAAAAAATTGCTGCTAATGATAGAAATGTAAAAGTAATTTCTTTTGCAAGAAATTTTGGACATCAATGTGCAGTAACAGCAGGCTTAAAAGAAGTAACAGGTGATGCGGTTGTTATAATAGATGCAGACCTTCAAGATCCACCAGAACTTATACCAGACATGCTTAAATTATGGGAAGAGGGAAATGAAGTAATTTATGCAAAACGTAAAAAAAGAGATGGAGAATCAGCATTTAAATTGTTTACTGCCAAAATGTTCTATAAAACATTAAATGGCTTATCTGATGTTGAAATACCAAAAGATACAGGAGATTTTAGATTAGTAGACAAAAAGGTAGTAGATGTTATTAATTCATTACCAGAACACAATAAATTTTTAAGAGGATTATTTAGCTGGGTTGGATTTAAACAAACTCCTTTTGAATATGAAAGAAAAGAAAGATTTGCAGGTAAAACAAAATATCCATTAAAGAAAATGTTAAAGCTTGCATCTGACGGAATAATTGGTTTTTCTACTAAACCATTAAAAATAATTGGAGGAATCGGAATAGCATCTATCTTTATATCTTTCTTAGTTTTACTATATGCAATACTTTCATTTATATTTAAATGGAATAACTTAACTGCTGGTTGGACTTCGATTATGGTAGCAATAACATTTTTTGCAGGAGTACAACTATTATCAATATGGATAATGTCTGAATATATCGCAAGAATTTATGACGAAGCAAAAGGAAGACCTCAATATATAGTTGATAAAAAGATTAATATTGATTAGGAGAAAAAATTGAAAAATAAAATCTTAAAAAATATATTAATAATATTAATATTGTTTTTAGCAGTGGCAGCTGTTATAATTCCTAAAGAACTAAATAATTTAGACGAATTATGGAATTATAATTTTGCAAGAAATATTGCAGATGGTTTGCTTCCATATAAAGACTTTAATATGGTGCAGATGCCGCTTCTGCCTATAATATGTGGAACAATTTTAAAATTGACACTTAATGAACTCATTGTAATGAGAATACTTGCAGTACTGCTAATTACAGCAATATTGTTTGTTACATACAAAATATTTGAAACTTTAAAAATCAATCAATATATTATAAATATATTGATAATAGGTATATACCTATTGATGTATGAACATTTTTGTATAGATTACAATTTTGCAACATTATTAATAATATTAATTACAATATACTGTGAACTTAAGAGTTTATCAAAAGGCAAAGAAATTTTAAATGTAAGTAAAAATGATTTTTGGCTTGGCATATTAGTTGGTACAACTATTGCTTTTAAACAAACAACAGGTATATTTGTATCTGTAATATTCATATTTTATAAATTATTACTTTGTTCTAAAAAAGAAGAGTTTAAGAAAACTTTTAAAATAATAATTATAAGATTATTAGGAGTACTAATTCCAATAGTTTTACTTGCAATTTATTTAAGTGTAAATAATATTTGGAATGACTTTTTAGATTATACAGTATATTCTTTAAAAACATTTACAAATAAAATATCATATTTAAAATTAGTAAAAGGAAATTATGGGCTTATTATTGCAGTATTAAGCATTTTAGTTCCACTTACAATTGTTATAATGTATTTTATTGCGGTTTGCAAAAAGGTAAAAACAGATGAACAAAAAAATATATTTGTATTATTTTGTTATAGTGTGGCAGCATTTATTGTGGTATATCCAATTTCTGACAGTATCCACTTTCTAATAGGAAGCTTTCCAAGCTTAATATCTATGGCATATGTTTTATGGATAGTTGCTAAAAAGATAGCAAATAACAGTAACCATAAAAAACTGATGTATGGAATTAAGTGCTTTATAAATAGTTTTGCAGTTATTAGTATATTACTTTTTACTATTTATAATGTAGCTATTCTAATTCAATACATTAGTACTTGTAGAGGGTATAATGAATTGGAGCATTTTACATATATACCAGCATCTAGCGAGAAAATAAAAAAAATAGATAATTTTATATTAGAACAAAACAAAGAAGGAAAAGCAGTTTATATATTAGATGCAACAGCAGCAATTTATATGATACCAATAGATAAATATAACAAAGATTATGATATGTTCCTAAAAGGAAATATAGGAGCAAAGGGTGAAGAAGGGCAAATTGAAAAGCTAGAAAATGAGCCTAATACACTAATACTAATAATGAACGAAAATTATAGAAGAAATTGGCAAAATCCTGAAAAAGTAAGAGAATATATAATAAACAATTGGACAAAAGTTGGAGAGATACAAAATTTTGATATATATTATAAGAATGGAGAATAACAGTGGATATAGCAAATGAGCAAATTATTAATTTCATATGGGATATGGTGTTTGTACTAATTGCAGGTATTACAATATGTTATTTAATAAATAGAAAAAACCAAAGAAAAGAAATAATAAAAACTGGTATACTATTATTAGTAACACTAATAATTAATATTATATTAGGTGTTGTAACTAAAATAAACCTAGGAATATTGTTACTAGGCTATGAGGTAGTATGTTGGATTACTATAATTGATGCAATAATAGCAAATAAAAAAAATATATCAATTAAGCTCGATAAGAATGAAAAAATATTAATGATAGTTTCTATATTCATAGGCATTTTGGCTGTAATAATATTATTAAAAAGTAATGTGTTTTATGTATCACCAATGAAAGATAATAGATATATAGGAAATTATTATTTTAACGCAGATACTCACAGAAGTATAGTGCAAATGTCTTCGGCAAAAGAGGTAACACATAAGATACATCCATTATATAGGTTTATTGCTTTACCAATAATGTTACCGCTTATTATAATGAATGAATTACTAAGAGGACATGTATATTTTTATTCTTTAGAGATTATTAGTGCATATGTTATATGCTTTATGCAAATTATTTGTAATGCAATATCGGCAATCATAATGTATAGAATACTTAAAGAGGAAAAATTAAAAGAACCTATAAGAATACTGGGTGCGCTGATATTTATATTTAGTTTATCAATGATTTGGACTAGTATACTGCCAGAAACATATGCAATTACTACAATTGCATTATTAATGTTTATGTATTTATATCAAAAGAAAAATCCATTTTGCGTAGTTTTTGCAATATTAGCAATTGGCGCTAATATTATGACAATAGTTCCAATTGGCCTAATTTTACTTGCCGAGATAATAAAAAATAGAAAAAAACTTAAAAAATTTTTTCCTATCATGTTAATTATTGCCATAGTGGCAGGAATAATAATAATTCCATATTTATCAAAATACGTTACTGAATGGATGTATACATCAAAAAGTGTTTCAGAAACTTTTACTGATTCTATCAATTACTTTTTAATACCATTACTATATGGTCCTAATTTTATAAAAAATGGTTCACTTTTTGTACAAATAAACACTTTTGAACCTATAGTGGCATGTCTTTTAGGAATATTCATAATTTTTGCAATCATAGGCTATATCTTTAATTATAAAAAAGTAATACCTAATATTTGTTTGATATATTTAATAGTTGCTTATGTACTACATGCTATATTTGGATATGGCTTTGTAAACGGAATTCTTTACAGCCCTTTATATTGCTGGTCATTTGTCCTATTAATATCATATGGAATAAATTACATATATGAAAAGATAAATAAGAAAAAAATATTTATAATAATACTTGTTCCTCTAATATTGTCTGTATTAATATATAACTTTACATGGGTTATAAAAATGGGGGACCATTTACAAGGGGAAAAATTTAATATAATAACATACAAAAATCAAGGAGTATATAAATACTTAAAAAATGGAGACTATTTTGAAACATTTTTTTACAACAATGGAGCATTATATAGATGTAGCGATGGAAAGGAAATAGTTAAAAGTATAGACCAATTTATGGTAGAAGAAGATTATATGGTAGGATTGTTAAAAGACAGTAATTGGTTTAAAATATATTTTGAAGATGGCAAATTGAAATTAAACATATCTAATAAGATACAAACAGTTGAAAAAGATAATTTCTATATTTTGGGAATGGGATTAAGAAAAAAATTTATTTTAACAAAGGAAAATGATACAAAATATAAATTAATAGAATATGATACTAGAAAAGATATTTTAACAAATCTTACAATAGAAGAAATTGACTATAAAAATTATACAATATTTTTTAATAATAATATAAAAATATATGAAAACGAATATGGCATATATATTGAAACTGAAGGACAAATAGAAACACTAGATGATAGCACATATATTAATATACCAAACTTTACAGGGTATGAGCATGAAGAACAGTTGAAAATTTTATTTAATGAAGTGATGATAAATATAACTGAAGATGGACCAAAGCCAAATTTTATTGCTTATGATGGGGTATGGTATAGAGATGCTTGCATAGTGGCTAAAGTACTACAGGAAACTAATAATTTAGAACAAATATACACTTGGATAAATAGTATAGACAAAATTTATGATGAACAAAATGGAATAAAAGAAGCTGATAATTTAGGACAAGTATTATATTTAATTTCACTAGCAGAAAATAAAAACCAAACACTTATAGAGGAAGTATTAAAAGAAGCGGAAACTTTAAGAACAGAAGAAGGATATTTAGATGGATTTACAGACGGAAACAAGCATCCTGTTTATCAAACAAAATGGCTAATATATGGAATGGAAGAGTTAGGACTAGACAGTTCTTATTACAAAGTCCCAGATATAACTGATAGCTATGCTGAATTACTATGGTTTGATAGAACAGAAAGTACACATAAAATAAGAAATAACGATAGATGGCAATATTTATATTTTGCCAATTTACACTATAATAAAAATAAAATAAATTACAGAAATACAATGTATTCAATTTCTAATGAAATATTGCCAAACAAAGCAAATTTTGAAAATATGAATTTATTAAATAAAAATTTTTCAAAAGCGCATATTGTTACACCACATGCTTGGAGTGCATCAGAAATGTTTTTATATTTATTAGACTTGGATAGGGGGAACATATGAAGCAAGTTTTAAAACTAATGAGAGTAAAACATTATATAAAAAATTTACTAATATTTTTACCATTAATATTTAGTAATAACATGACTAATATAAAACTATTAATTCAAACAAT
>JBJFFF010000128.1:0-1682 GCA_051891455.1 Clostridia bacterium
AGATAAATTATTGTCAAAATCTTTGATTTTGTTACAATAATTATATGCCGTGCAGGCGTCCGCCCCTACGTTTTATTTAATATCTTCCCTATAAGGGCGGACACAGGGCCCGCCCCTACCCAAATTATAAATTTGTTGTTTTTCTTTCATATATGTAGAAATAGTCATCACTGTAAATTCGCTCGTATTCGTCTGGTTTTGCGTCTAAATATATTATAAGTTTTGCTTTTGAGTTTACTATAAAATGTGTAAATCCATATTTATCAAATAATCCCTCTAAGTTTTTAGTGCTTAGTCCAGATATATTTAAGAAGTCTCTAAATATGTTTACCCCTTCATTAAATTCTGGCAAATATAAATCAGCTCTAGAGTCTATAAATACTGGTATTCCTTTGTGTAACAAATAACTTCCAAAGTTATATTCATTATATAATTTTATTTCATTTAAATCTAAATTTTCTAGTATCCAGTCTGATGCTTGTATTGGATAAGAAGATTCGCTAACATATTTATCCTTATATCTTGTATTATAAATGAGCATACTTGCAATTAATATTAGACAAATTGTTATAATTGTTCCACATATGCTTGTAACTCCTTTTGTCATTTTTGTTATCGCAGCTTTATCATATTTATTTAAAAATGCTGTTATTAGTCTAACAAATATTGGTAAACATATTATAACAAACATTGATTCTTGCCTTCTACTCATAAATGTTAGAACTGTGAGTCCTCCAAACATAAATAAATCGCATAACCTAATTTTTGTATCTGTAAACATCATAATTGCTATAAAAGATATAAGTACACAAGCATATTTTATATTATTTGCTAGTGTTAATGGTAAGTGCTCACTTATGTTTTTAGTGCTTTCTCCTTGCATTGTTTTTATTAAATATGTGTATGGTACTTTTCCTAATGGTGTTAAAAGCCCAGTAAATACACATATTATCATTATTAAAATCAACCATTTTGTAGTGTTTTTATGTGTAATTGTAATTTTATATGGTTCAGATTCTATATTGGATTTCTTTTGTGTTTTTTGTAATTGTTTATTCAATTTTTCTAGTTTTTCTTCATCAGTACATTGTTCTATTTTTTTATTTAATGCTTTTATTTTTCTTTCAGGCATGTTTTTAACGAATTTAGCAATTAGACTTATCAAATATTCCGCTACATATGGCAAATATAAAACAAAATAAAATGGGAATACTGCTACATGTAAGTTAGCAAGTAATATTGGAATTATGACCAAGCCAACAACATATCGTTTTTTCTTTGTTTCTAAGAAGCTTTCTATAAATAATAGTTCTAATACAAATAATATAAAAGTTACTAGTTGGGCTCTTGCAGCAATATAGCCTTTTATTAAATATAATCCTACAATTGTAAATATAAAAGATAGTGGTTTATTTTTCGTTAGTTTATCTGTTGTAATATACATAACTATTCCTAAAATTGCTGCAAACACTATTGTTGATATATATATTCCTAGATGCTCTCCTATACTATATATTAAATATATCATTACATCATATGCCCAGTGTGGAAATGTGTATGAAAGTTCATGCCAAGAAAATGGATCTTGCATTGTTATTCCATTTTCTAATATGTATTTTCCTATTTCTATTGTATAATATGTATCATTTTGTAATGTTTTTGGTGATATTGCAAAGGCGAAT
>JBJFFF010000129.1:0-8561 GCA_051891455.1 Clostridia bacterium
GTACTTTTGTACAGTTCCGGTTTTTTAGTTCGGGTGCCTAGCTATACTCGTTTTTGATTTATTTTAAGAATATTATAAAAATAAGATATAAAATAAGAAGGAGGAACACTAGAATGATACAACAACAAACAAAATTAAAAGTTGCAGACAATACTGGTGCAAAAGAACTTATGTGCATTAGATGTCTTGGTGGATCTTATAGAAAATTTGCTGGTGTAGGAGATGTTATAATAGCATCTGTAAAAAGTGCTATACCAAATGGAGTTGTAAAAAAAGGTGATGTAGTTAAAGCTGTTGTAGTTAGAACTAAAAAACCAATTAGAAGAGCAGATGGATCTTATGTAAGATTTGATGAAAATGCAGCAGTTATAATACGTGATGATGGAAATCCAAAAGGAACACGTATATTTGGGCCTATAGCTAGAGAATTAAGAGATAAAGATTATATGAAGATTCTATCATTAGCTCCCGAGGTACTATAGGAAGCTAATAAAAACCTACGAAATGTAGGGGCGAACTGGGTTCGCCCGCAAGAACTAAATAAAGAGGTGAAAAAAAGATGAATATTAAAAAAGGTGATACAGTTCAAGTTTTATCAGGAAATGATAAAGGTAAAACAGGAGAAGTTCTAGAAGTAATACCAAAAACAAGTAGAGTAATTGTAAAAGGTGTTAATATAAGAAAAAAACACGTTAAACCTAGAAAACAAGGTGAAGAAGGCGGAATAATATCAGTTGAATGTAGCTTACATAGCTGTAAAGTAAATGTAGTTTGTCCGAAATGTAACAAAGCTACAAGAATAGCTACAAAAAAAGAGGGAAAAGAAAAAGTACGTGTTTGTAAAAAATGTGGAGCAACAATAAAATAAGTGGAAGGAGGAATAAAAAATCATGGAATTATTAAGAGAACAATATGAAAAAGAAGTGGTACCTGCATTAATGAAAAAATTCAATTATAAATCAGTTATGCAAGTTCCAAAATTAGAAAAAATAGTTATCAATATAGGATTAGGAGATGTAAAAGAAAATCCTAAATCATTAGATAATGCTGTAGCAGAATTAACTATGATTACAGGTCAAAAACCTATTATAACAAAAGCTAGAAAATCAATAGCAGCATTCAAATTAAGAGAAGGTGCAAACGTAGGTTGCAAAGTAACATTAAGAGCAGGAAAAATGTATGATTTTGCATACAAACTATTTAATGTTGCATTACCAAGGGTAAGAGATTTCAGAGGTCTTTCAAAAAATTCTTTTGATGGTAGAGGAAATTATTCTTTAGGTATAAAAGAACAATTAATATTCCCTGAAATTGAATATGATAAAATAGATAAAACAAGAGGAATGGATATTATACTTGTTACAACAGCTAAAACAGACGAGGAAGCTAGGGAATTACTTACTTTATTAGGAATGCCTTTTAGGGTTTAAATAAATGAAAAACTTCGTCTAGCGTTGTTGCCCATCACATAAAAAATCCTCACTGTACTTATGTACAGTTCCGGTTTTTTAGTTCGGGCGCCTAGCTATACTCGTTTTTGATTTATTTAATATCGGATAATGATAAAAAAGGAGGAAAAAGAAATCTATGGCTAAAAAAGCAATGATTATAAAACAACAAAAAACTCAAAAATATAAGACAAGAGAATATAATAGATGTAAACTATGTGGAAGACCACATGCTTATATAAGAAAATATGGAATTTGCCGTATATGCTTTAGGGAATTAGCTCATAAGGGTGAAATACCAGGCGTTAAAAAATCAAGCTGGTAAAAATAAATCAGTAAACAAATTAATAAGAAGGAGGAAAAAGAATGAATACTACAGATCCAATCGCAGATATGTTAACAAGAATAAGAAATGCTAATCAAGCAAAATTTAAAACTGTAGATATCCCAGCATCAAATATGAAGAAAAATATTGCAGAGATATTATTTAATGAAGGATATATAAAAGCTTATGAAGAAATCCAAAATGAAAATCAAGGTATAATAAGAGTAAGCTTAAAATATACAGAAAAAGGTAAAAAAGTTATTTCTGGTTTAAAAAGAATAAGCAAACCAGGATTAAGAATATATGCATCTAAAGATGAACTTCCAAAAGTATTAAATGGTTTAGGAATAGCATTAATTTCAACATCAAAAGGAGTTATGACAGATAAACAAGCAAGAGCATTAGGTGTTGGAGGAGAAGTTCTAGCTTATATTTGGTAATAAGATTTATAAAAGAAGGGAGATAAAAAAATGTCAAGAATAGGAAATAAGCCAATTACAATTCCAGAAGGAGTAGAAGTTACTTTAGATGGCCAAAAAGTTACTGTAAAAGGACCAAAAGGAACATTAACAAGAGAAATTCATAACAATATGAAAGTATCTGTTGAAAATAATGTTATTAAAGTAACAAGACCAGATGATGAAGCTGAAAATAAAAGCTTACATGGTTTAACAAGAACTCTAATAAATAACATGGTTCAAGGTGTTGTAAAAGAATACACTAGAGAATTAGAAATTAACGGTGTTGGTTATAGAGCAGCAAAACAAGGTAAAAAATTAGTTCTTACATTAGGATATTCACATCCAGTAGAAATGGAAGAGCCAGAAGGAATTACTTTTGAAGTTCCAACTCCAAACCAAATAATTGTAAAAGGTATAGATAAAGAACTTGTTGGTCAAACAGCAGCAGTTATAAGAACAAAAAGACCACCAGAAGTATATAGAGGTAAAGGTATTAAATATGTTGAAGAACATATTAGAAGAAAAGAAGGAAAAACAGGTAAAAAATAGGCAAACAAATGAAAAGCGGCATCTTGCACATTTTCTTGCAACTTATAAAATCCTCATCGTACCTTTGTACGATTCCGGTTTTATAGTTTTAGAAAATGCACAATATACCAATTTTGCTTTGTTTGAAGAAAATGTAAGAAGAAAGGAGAAACCTTAAATGATTACTAAAACTAATAGAAAATTAGAAAGAGAAAGAAGACATAGAAGAGTTCGTACAAAAATTAATGGAACTCCAGAATGCCCAAGATTATGTGTGTTTAGAAGTAATACAAATCTTTATGCTCAAGTAATTGATGATGTAAATGGAGTAACACTTGCAAGTGCTTCTACATTAGATAAAGAAGTTAAAACAAAAAAATCTAATAAAGAAGCAGCAAAAGAAGTAGGAACTTTAGTTGCAAAAAGAGCAATGGAAAAAAATATAAAATCAGTTGTTTACGATAGAGGTGGATATATTTACCACGGTGTTGTAAAAGAATTAGCTGAAGCTGCAAGAGAAGCAGGATTAGAATTTTAAAAGAAGGAGGAAATCTTTATAAATGGAAGAACAAGCAATTGAATTAAAAGAAAAAGTTGTTGCTATTAATAGAGTTGCAAAAGTTGTTAAAGGTGGTAGAAACTTTAGATTTAGTGCTGTTGTAGTTGTAGGAGACGAAAACGGTCACGTAGGAATAGGAAATGGTAAGGCAGCAGAAGTACCAGATGCAATTAAAAAAGCAATTGAAGATGCTAAAAAGAATTTAATAGAAGTTCCAATCGTTGGAACAACAATACCACATGAATTCGTAGGAACATTTGGTAGTGCAAGTGTTTTATTAAAACCAGGACCAGAAGGATCTGGACTTATAGCAGGTGGAAGTGTAAGACCAATATTAGAACTAGCTGGATATAGAGATATAAAAACTAAAGTTATTGGAACAAACAACCCAAGAAACGTAGGTTATGCAACAATAAATGCATTACAAAATATCTCAACAGCAGAAGAAATAGCTAAAAAAAGAGGAAAAAAAGTAGAAGAAATATTATAATTTAGTATTATAGTTCAAATATATAAATTAATTTCTGATGTGAGAGGTGTGAAGTGTGAGGTGTGTTTCAAAATAATTTTATATAAAAGCGCACTTCCCACATCCCACTTCGCACTTCAATGAAATATAAAACATATAAAAAACTATAACAAATTAATTGAGAAATGGAGGGTAAAATTCATGGAACTAGGAAATATCAAAGCAGCAAGCGAAAAAGTAGCAAGAAGAAGAGTTGGACGTGGAATAGGATCTGGATTAGGCAAAACATCTGGTAGAGGTCATAAAGGACAAAAAGCAAGATCAGGTGGAGGAGTAAGACGTGGATTTGAAGGTGGTCAAACACCATTATATAGAAGATTACCTAAAAGAGGATTTACAAATATACATGCTAAAAATTACACAGAAGTAACTTTAACAATGCTTAACAAATCAACAGTTGAAGAAGTTACAGCTGAAAGCTTAATAAAAGATGGTATAATAAGTAAAGCAGGCGATGGTATAGTTATTTTAGGAACTGGAAAATTAGACAAAAAATTAACAGTTCAAGCTAAAAGATTTACAGCTTCAGCTGCAGAGAAAATACAAGCAGCTGGTGGAAAAGTAGAGGTGATTTAATTTGTTTAAAACAATAAAAAATGCCTTTAAAACACCAGAAATTAGAAAAAGATTGATGTATACCATATTGCTAATAGTAATATTTAGGCTAGGTTGTTTTATTTCAGTGCCAGGTGTTGACACCTTAGCACTTGAAAATTTAACAACTGGTTCACAAACTTCAATCACAGGATTAATAGATATTATTTCAGGTGGAGCTTTTTCAAGATTTTCAATATTTGCAATGACAATAACACCATATATTACAGCATCAATTGTAATACAACTATTAGGTATGGTAATACCTTCTTTAGAAAGACTAATTAAAGAAGGTGGAGAAGAAGGAAAAAGAACTATAAACAAATATACAAAAATGTTAACATTAGTGCTTGCACTAGTTGAGGCAATTGGTATATACATGTCTTATAGCTCAGCATATTCTTCTTATGGTGTATTTATAAACCCAGGATTTGGAACAGGAGCATTAATAGTGCTATCATTAGTTACAGGAACAGCATTATTAATGTGGCTTGGAGACCAAATTACAAATAAGGGTATAGGAAATGGAATTTCAATAATTATTTTTGTTGGTATAGTATCATCATTACCATCAGTTGTTACAACAATATACAATTTAATATTTACATCATCAGGATTTAGTACTACAGGATTATTACTTTCTTTAGGACTAATCATTGGTGCAATTTTACTTGTAGCAGGTGTTGTATTTGTACAAGAAGCTGAAAGAAGAGTTCCTGTACAATATGCAAAAAAAGTTGTTGGAAGAAAAATGTATGGAGGACAAAATACTCATATTCCGCTAAAACTTGCTATGGCAGGGGTAATACCAGTAATATTTGCTTCATCATTTATGACATTCCCAGCAATGATAATTTCAATGTTTAATAGTAATATTGCAGCTGAAACAGGATTTTGGGCGTGCATATATAAATTTTCTATAGCTACTTCTACATCAAGTGTAGGAATTGGTTACACAATAGCAAATGCAATTGTATATTTATTGTTGATTATGGGATTCACATATTTTTATACTTATGCTACATTTAATCCAGCAGAAGTATCAAATAATATCAAGAAAAATGGTGGATTTATTCCAGGAATAAGAGCTGGAAAACCAACTACAGAATATTTATCATCAATAATTAGTAAATTAACATTATTTGGTGGATTATTCTTAAGTTTAATAGCAATATTACCAATGCTTATGAGGTTTACAAACCTAGATGTAACATTTGGAGGAACATCAATTCTTATCGTAGTAGGTGTTGCATTAGAAACTGTACAACAATTGGAATCAAGACTTGTAATGAGACATTACAAAGGATTCTTAGAATAGAAGTGAGAAGTGGGATGTGAGAAGTGGGAAGTGAGAAATGAATTTAATATCTCACACTTCCAACCTCACACATCCCACTTCAAATTTTGTGTTTAAAAATATAGGTTTAGAACAATTGAATTTGTTCGGATGGAGGAAAAGTATGTATATAGTATTATTAGGAGCACCAGGAAGCGGCAAAGGAACAGTTGGAGAAATAATAGCAAAAGACTTAAAATTAGCACACATATCAACAGGAGACTTATTTAGAGAAAATTTAAAAAATAAAACAGAATTAGGGAAAAAAGCCCAAGAATATATGGACAAGGGTGAATTAGTACCTGATGAAATAACAATAGGAATGTTGGGAGAAAGATTAAAATCTGAAGATGTAGTAAATGGAGCCGTATTAGATGGTTTCCCAAGAACAGGAGCACAAGCAGTTAGCTTAGATGAAATGTTATCTAAGATGAATGCAAAAGTAGATATGGCATTAAATATAGATGTTCCATTTGATGAAATAGTAGAAAGAATTGCAAATAGAAGAAGTTGCAGAGGATGTAATGAAATATATAATGTAGTATTCAATCCTCCAAAAGTTGAAGGAATTTGTGATAAATGCGGTGGAGAACTATATCAAAGAGAAGACCAAAAACCAGAAATTGTACAGAATAGACTAGAAGTATATAGTAAAACAGCAGAAGAACTAATAGAATATTATAAAAAAGCAAATGTATTAGTTTCTAAAAAAGCAGGAGACAAAGCAGGAAAAACATCATATGATGTGGCAAGAGAAGTCGAAGAAAAATTAAAAAAATAATTTTTTGAAGTGAGATGTGTGATGTGCGAAGTGAGATAATAGGGAAAGCCTACGAAGCCTAACCGTAAAAAGCACACTTCCCACTTCCCACCTCAAGATATTATAATATAAAAAATTAAATAAGATGCAAAGTAAGAGGAAGTATTAATGGTATATATAAAATCAAAAAGAGAAATAGAACTTATGAAAGAAGCCTGTAAAATTGCAAGCCTAGCGCAAAAAGCAGTAGAAAGAGCAATAAAACCAGGAATAACTACATATGAATTAGACCAAATAGCAGAAAAAACAATAAGAGAACATGGAGGAATCCCAGCAGAAAAAGGATACCCAAGTGGCGAAAAAGGAATTCCAGATTTCCCAGCTTCAATATGTGCATCTGTAAATGATGAAGTAATACATGGAATACCTTCAAAAAAAGTTGTATTAAAAGAAGGAGACATTATAAGTATAGACCTAGTTGCATATAAAAATGGTTTTAATGGGGATTGTGCTAGAACTTATATTGTAGGAAAAGCAAGCAGTGAAGATGAAAGATTAGTAGAAATTACAAAACAAGCATTTTTTGAAGGAATAAAATTTGCAAAACAAGGAAATAGACTTCGGTGATGTATCACATGCAATTGGAGAATTCATAGAAAAAAATGGTTACTCAGTTGTAAGAGAATTTCAAGGACATGGAATTGGAAGACAAATGCATGAAGACCCAGGAATACCAAACTATGGTAAAGCAGGACGTGGAATAAAACTAGAACCAGGAATGACACTTGCAATAGAACCTATGGTAATTGCAGGAAAACCAGGAATTTTAGAGTTAGATGATGGCTGGACAATAATAACAGAAGATGGAACTAAAGCTGCTCACTATGAAAATACAATTTTAATTACAGAAAAAGAGCCAGAGATATTGACAATTTAATAAAAACAATGTATAATATATAAGTTATTTCGGGTAAATTTCAAAATTTGCCAAATAGGAGGGAAATAATCCATTGAAAGAAGATGTTATAGAAGTTGAGGGAGTAGTAGTTGAAGCGCTTCCAAATACAAACTTTAAAGTTGAATTAGAAAATGGACATCAAGTATTAGCTCATATTTCTGGAAAACTTAGAATGAATTATATAAAAATTCTTCCAGGGGATAAAGTAAAATTAGAGTTATCACCATATGACCTAAATAGGGGTAGAATTACTTGGAGAGCTAAATAAATCAAATGAAAATTAGCATCTTGCACGCTTTCTATCAACTTATAAAATCCTCATCGTACCTTTGTACGATTGCGGTTTTATAGTTTCAGAAAACGTACAATATACTAATTTTGATTTGATTTAATATAAATTAAATTTTAACCCAAAAACCAATTATCATGTTTTAGAGAGGTGAAAGAAATGAAAGTAAGACCATCAGTAAAACCAATGTGTGACAAATGTAAAGTAATCAAAAGAAAAGGTAAAATAAGAGTAATATGTGAAAACCCTAAACACAAACAAAGACAAGGGTAGAATTTTTGTTAATAATATAAATAGAGTAGCGGCTGCCAAAGAAATTTGGAAAAAATATCTATTTTATTTATTATATATACAATCCAAATGTTTAATTACATTTCAAACCACACTAATTAAACATTAATTTTAAGAAATTTAAGATAAAGAGGTGAAAGATTTATGGCTCGTATAGCAGGAGTAGATTTACCTAAAGAAAAAAGAGTTGAAATAGGACTAACATATGTTTATGGTATAGGAAGAACAAGTTCTAACAAAATATTAGCTGAAGCAGGAGTTAATCCAGATACAAGAGTTAAGGATTTAACAGATGACCAAGTTAATAGTATAAGAAAGGCTATGGAAGGTTACAAAGTTGAAGGTGACTTAAGACGTGAAGTAGCACTTAACATTAAAAGACTTACAGAAATTGGATGTTTTAGAGGAATGAGACATAGAAGAGGACTACCTGTAAGAGGACAAAGAACAAAAACAAATGCTCGTACAAGAAAAGGTCCAAGA
>JBJFFF010000130.1:0-8501 GCA_051891455.1 Clostridia bacterium
ACAATATTTGGCTCTTCAACTGATTATGTATACTGGCTGGCTTCGCGCGGTGTTTTCGCGGTCTCTGATTGTGCGCGCTTCGGGCCAGGCTGCGTGGACTTTGGCGGTGCGAGCTCGTACGGCGGCTTATTCGGCTCTAATGGCTTTGAGATCGGCTATGGCGCTGGTTTGCGCCCCGTAGTTTCTCTAAAATCTAAACTCCCAACAGTAATTTCAGGGGGAGGTTCAGAAAATTCAGGGGATTCTGGAAACAACGGACCACAATAAAAAATGTCCCAAGAAGGCCTCAGGACTTCTGGGGACATGGGGGAAAGGGAAATCTTAAAAATGGGAATAATAAACATGGTAAAAAACATAAAAGAAATCCACCCAAAAGATATTATACTTATAAAGGTAGGAACATTCTATTATACTTATGGAAAAGATGCCTATATTATTTCATATTTATTTAATTATAAATTAAGCAAAACATCCAACATTTGTTCTTGTGGTTTCCCTACCTCAAATTTAAACAAAGTTATGGCTGAGTTAGAGCAAAAACAAATAAACTATATTATATTAGATAAAAGAAATAATTATGATTTAGATAATAAAAGTGATAATAAAAATTTAAACAAATACGACAAATTCTTGGAAAAAGCTAAAGAAAAAATAAATTATGATTTAAGAGTACAAAAAATAGTAGATTATTTACAAGCAAATAGGGGAAATAAAAAAGTAATATTAGAAATGGAAGAACTAATAATTGAAAGAAGAAAAATTCAAAGCAATTAATTTTATAAGGGAATTAATTGTATATTTAGATAGCCTATTAGATAATTTTCCCAAAAAAGACTTGGAACTAAAAAATAGAATAAGAAGCAATTCGTACGATTTATTAGAAATATCGTATGAGGCAAATTTAAGCAATGACAAAATGGAAAGAGAAAGGCTTTTATCAAAAGCAATAGCAAAGGTTAAAATATTAGATTTTTTAATTAATCTTTGTTATGATAAACAAATTATAAATTGCAAAAAATATGTTAGATTTGGGAAAAGTATAGATGATATAACAAAATACCTAGTAGGTTGGAAAAAAAGTTTATAAGGGCAATGTTGTGGTGGTGGCTGGCTTCGCGCGGTGTTAACGCTAACTCTGATTATGCGAACTTCGGGCCAGGCAACGTGAACAATGGCAATGCGAACTCGTACAACAACTTATTCAACTCTAATGGCAATGAGAACAACAATAACGCTGGTTTGCGCCCCTTAGCTTCTATAAACTGTGGTTATATAGTTATGTGGCTATATAAGAGATAATATAGAAACAGACATTTGTCCTGTAGCATGAAAAAGCTATAAATTAAAAATAGATAAACACATTTGTTAGTAGGGGCACCTGTATGCAAGTGCCTGCGAAGGGGAGTATGTTTTAGAACTATTTTAAAAGCCACTATTTATATAGTGGTTTTTTATAAATATTAAAACTTTTTTAATAAATATTTATAACAAATTAAACTTGCAGTATAACTTGCAAGAGAAATTTTATTACAATTATATAAATATTGTTTTTTCTTCAGCTTACGTTTTACAGTCCTATATTTAGCATAATTTCCATTCTTACTACGCCCTAAAAATATAAAATTATCAGTATTTTTATAAATTCGAGTTTTAGGGTTTAAAGTTAAATCTTCTTTTCCTAAAAATTCTTTTATTTTAACTAAACATTCTTTTAAATATTCCTTAGACTCATGAAATAACAGCATATCATCTTGATATCTAACATATCCTTTAATTTGTAGAACTTCCTTAACAAAATAATCAAAATCATTTAAGAAAAAAATTGCTAAAATTTGACTTGTCATATTACCTATACTAAGACCAACATTATCACTATCTATAATATCGAAAACAATCTTCAAGGCTTCTTTGTCTTTAATTTTTTTCATTAATTTTGCCTTTAAAATATCGTGATTAATACTTCCAAAAAAATTATGAATATCAACTTTTAAAATATAATAAGTACCATAATTAATAGAAAATTTCCTATGAAAATTTTGAGCAATTTGAATTCCGGATTTACATCCCATATTCTTTCTACTAGCAACATTAGTATCTAAAAGACAGGGAATGATAGATGGAAGTAAAATATGCTTTGCAACTAAATGATTAATAACTTTATCTACAAGATTCTGGCTTACAATTCTTCTTCTTTTAGGTTCATATATATAAAAAATATTATATGGACCTACTTTATATTTCCTTTGTTCAAGTAACTCGTAAATTCGTGATATATATAAACATTTGTATTCTTTGAAATAAGCGGCTTTTTCTCTATTTTTTGTATTTTGGCAAATTTCTGAAAAAGCCTCTTCTATATTTGCAAGATTATATAAATCCTTATATAAATTATTTTTTCTTTTCATACTAATTAATCTCCATAACAGACTTTTGTAATTTTTCTAAAAAGGTATAAGCCTCTTGAACTGATAAATTATTAATATCAATTGACTTAATAGAATTTAGTAGCTCAGTAATAGATAAATTTTGGCTATAATCTTTTAATGAGTAAGTAACATTTTTATCCACTTCAATTAATTTTATGTCTAAATTACAGGCTTTAAATAATGAAGAGTATTTTTCAAAACTAGAACATGGAAAACCACATTTTACAATTTGTGGGGTAAAATTAGTTAATTTAAAATGAAAAAGATTAGACAAAGCCTTGGCATCTTCATCTAAAGCAATAAAGAAAATGCCACTTTTAAATAAATAAATAGATTTTGCATTTTGTTTTTTTAACTCAACATATGTATTATATAATTTACTCATACATATCACCTAAATAAAAATTTATCATAAATTAAAAGAAAAAGATGTCGAAAAAAGTAAAAAAATAAAATGATTTGTGTTTAATAAATAGGTGTAAAATTTGTTGTTCTATTTCTATTAGTATTTACAAAATTTATTGGTAATTGTATACAATTTCCAATTTGGGACATTATATTTTTGGAGGGAGTTTATGTACGAATATTCAAGACGACCAAATAAATTTAAAAAATTTATGCTGATTTTTCTACTCATGGTAATTGTTTCAGGAGGAAGCATATTTGTATATTCAATGTATACTAAAATTGATGTAAAGGATTATACTACGAGTCCAGAAGCAACTGCAACTAGGCTTTATAGTGAAGTGGTATCAGAAGAAAAAGAAGATTTTAGTAGTATATTAGAAGAGGTAACAAAAGGAGTAGTTGGTATATCTAAAATAAAAAATACAGGAACAGCAATTTTAGATTCAAATGCAACACAAGAATTAGGTTTGGGAAGCGGAATAATTGTTTCAGAAAATGGCTATATTGTTACAAATTGGCATGTGGCTGGTAATAAATATAGCACTTGCTATGTTACACTAGAAAATGGAGAAATTTATAGTGGAAATGTTACATGGGCAGATTCAGATTTGGATTTAGCAATAGTAAAAATAAATGCAAAAGGATTAAAATACTTAGAATTAGGTGATTCAGATAAAATTAAACTAGGACAAGAAGTATGTGCAATAGGAAATCCTATTGGAATAGAATTTCAAAGAACAGTAACTGCTGGAATTATTAGTGGACTAAATAGAACAATAAAAGTTGAAGATAAAAATGGAGAAAGCTATATGGAGGATTTAATACAAACAGATGCAAGCATCAATTCTGGAAATAGTGGGGGACCATTAATAGATAAAGATGGTAAAGTTATAGGAATAAATTCTATAAAAATAACATCTGCAGAAGGAATTGGCTTTGCAATTCCAATAAATATTATAAAACCAGTAATTGAAAGCTATATACAAAACGATAAATTTGAAGAGGCATATTTAGGAATATTTGCTTATGACACAGAAGTAAATAAATATTTAAATTCTAATTTAGACTTTAATAATGGAATATATGTAGTAAAAATATCATCAGATGGACCAGCGGTAAAAAGTGGTTTAAAGGTAGGAGATATAATAACAAAAATAGATGATTATACAATAAATAAAATGAGTGAACTTAGAAATTATATATACACAAAAGCACCAAATGACAAGGTAGTTCTAACAATTAATAGAAATAATAAAGAATATACGGTTAATATAACATTAGGGAAAAGATAAATTGTAGTTTGGAGGTGAGAGGTGGGAGGTGTGAAGTGTGATTGGTAAGGGCAAATCTTCGAAGAAATTACCCTAAAATCGCACCTCACACTTCTCACTTCGCACTTCAGTTTGCAAAAGCCAACGCTTTTGCAAACTACAATTTAATTAAAATATAAATTTACAAAAAAACTAGTAAAATAATATTATAAGTGATATAATACAAACCAAGAAATGGAGGAATATTTATGGAAAATGAATTTGTAATAAAAAGATGTTCATCATGTGGAGCAATGGTGAAGGTATTTAAAGATTGTAATTGTAAAGATTGTGGAATTAAATGCTGTGGAGAAGAAATGAAAGAAGTAGTTCCAAATACTGTAGATGCAGCAAAAGAAAAACATGTTCCAACATACCAAGTATATGGAGAAAAAATAATAGTTAGAGTAAACCATGTAATGGAGCCAGACCACTATATAGAATGGATAGCATGTGTAAATGAAAATAGAGAACATATAAAATATTTAGAACCAGGAGATGTAGCAGAAGTAACATTTAAATATAAACCAGGTTCAACAATTTATGCATATTGTAACAAACATGAATTATGGAAAAATGATGTAAAATAATAAAAGGGCTGGGGAAAATACCAGCCTTTTATTTATAAAAAGTGAAGTAAATAGAAAACTAGACTGAATATAATCTTATGATTTACTTGAAACAGGAGAAAATATGGAGAAAAATAAAAAAAATATAAAAGGAAAAATTAATTTAAAAAGATTAGTAACAACAATAATTATCATAATATTATCAATTCTAATTGGACATGTAACATCACTAAATGAAAATGAATTATCAAAAAATGTATCAAATGAGTCTACACAAGGAGTTTCAATAAGCAATACAAATATTGAAATAGATAGTATTCCACCATATTCAGGAGAAATAGTAATTAGCATTAATAATAATGTGCCATATTTTGAAGATAAAGATATAAGTACAGAAGATTTTGAATATTACTCAAATCTTGATGAATATGGTAGAGCTGGAGTTGCCTTCGCAAATATATGTAAATATACAATGCCACCAGAAGGAACAAAAAGAGGTAGTCTTTCATATAAACCTACAGGGTGGGTTCAATATTTATATGGAGAAAATAACAGTTATCATTTATATGAGAGATGCCATTTAATTGCATGGCAATTAGGAAACGAAAATAATAACAAAAGAAACCTAATTACAGGTACGGTGCAGTTAAATACTGCTATGATAGAATATGAAAACATAGTTGCAAATTGGATTAAACAAAAAAATGAACAAGGTAAAGATTATCATGTTTTATATAGAGTAACACCTATTTATATAGGTGAAAATAAATTAGCAACAGGTGTTGAAATAGAAGCAAAGTCGGTTGAAGAAGAAGGAGTATCTTTTAATAAATTTATATATAATGTACAAGATAATTTTGAGATTGATTATTATACAGGTGAAGCAAGAATAATAGAATAAAGGAGGATAAATTTGAGATTAGATTTAAATAGAATGGCAGAAAAAATAGAACAAAATGACTTTGTGAAAAATTTTATAAAAGAATTGGGCAATGCATTAGAAAATCTGAATAATAAAAATAGAGTAGGACTAAAAGGCGAAAATATGGATAATATTAAATTAACAGCTGAGGAAGAATTAGAATTCGATAGAAGAGAATTCAGTTTTTTACAAGATTATTTTGAAAAAGAATTATTAAATTCAAGTAAAGGCGAAATATATATTGTAACAAACAAATATGAAAATGATAATGAATATCATAGGTATAAAGTGGCTCAATATAAGGACAATTTGGAATGTAAATATATTGCTTTTGAAAAAGATTTACCTGAAAATGTACAATTAGGAGATGTAGTTAGAAAAATAGATGGAAAATATATTTATGATAGACAAGCCACGCAATATGTGAATCGTTATATAAATAAAATAAAACGAGATATAATAAATAATAGAGATGAGTAAACTTAGATATGTATATAAAAAATTTGCAATAGAATTTATTGCCAATTTTTTGAGAAAAACTATAAAACAGCACCTAAAACAAATATCCCTAAGTTATCTCTATAAATTTCATCAAACTGAGAAATTGGAAGCGGATTTTCTCCAATGCCAGCTTCCACAGTGTAGCCAGGTCTTCTATATTGCTGTAAAAACCAGTCTTTATATCCAGCAAAACTTGAGTTATAAGGAACTTCTGTTAAAAGATAACCACTTACATTGGAAAAAATGTTACCAATTGCTTCTGCTTCAGGTGGAGCATAATTTTGGAATTGCCAATAAATTTCTTTACCTTGAGTATGATAAGCTATAACTAATCTAAAATTATGTGCTAAAGTAAAATTGTATAAAGCAAGAGATTCTGGCTCAGTAAGAGGACCAAAGCCAACAAAATCACGAGGCGCAGGAGATGTAAACCCTTGAGAAAATTTAATACGTCTAGCTTCTTCCCAGCCTGCAGGAAATTGTAGGTTTAGATCCACACCATTTATATTTGCCTTCCATCCACTTGGAAAAGGAATACTAGGGTAATTACTTGAAATTGTTTTTGCTTTTTGGTAAGCAGATGAAGATGTACTTATATTTCCTGTTACTAAATCAACCCCATCTGGATTACACATTGGAACAATATAAATAGAAGAATATTCGAAAATATTACGCGCAGAATAGCCATAAATAGTAGAATTTCTTACATAAGCCAAACAGAAATCTTCTATAAATTTCATAAGAAGTGGAGCAGTAATCCACTCATTCGCATGAATTGCAGCAGAATAAAAAACTTCATTTGTACCATTACCGATTTTTACATAAGGTATTGTTTTACCTAAAACACTTTGCCCAATACTTCCGCACAGTCAAAAAAGGATATATGTTTTTTAGAGCATTAATATTTAAGTTCAAAATAGAAGAATTATAATTTTTATTTGTTGGAACAATTGATGAAGCCTGATCTCTGCATAATTCCATAAAATCACCTAAACTATTATATGAACAATGGTTAATAATTGTTATTATTTTGCATAAAATTAAGAATAATATTTAAAATTTAAATAAACTATGGTAAAATATTTAAAATCGTAATAAAAAATGGAGGAATAAATATGTTAAAAGAATTTAAAAAATTTATAGCAAGAGGAAACGTAGTTGATTTAGCTGTTGGTGTAATTATGGGTGGTGCATTTGGAAAAATAGTAACATCTTTGGTATCAGATGTTTTAACACCAGTACTTGGAATAGTAATGGGAGGAATCGATTTTACAGGATTAAATTTTACAATAAAAGATTCAGTAATTGCTTATGGTAATTTTATACAAAATATTATAGACTTTTTAATTCAAGCATTTTGTATATTTATATTTGTAAAATTAATAAACAAATTCTTTAGTAAAAAAGAGGAAGAAAAAAAGGCAGAACCAGTAAAAAGTGAAGAAACTATATTGCTAGAAGAAATAAGAGATTTATTAAAAGAAAATAGCAAAGTAGAAGAAAAAGTGGATTAAAATCCACTTTTAAATTTGGAGGAAATAATGGGAATATTAAGTATAATAGTTATTGCAATTGGCCTTGCAATGGATGCTTTTGCGGTATCAGTTTGTAAAGGACTTTCTATGAAAAGAATGAGTTGGAGAAAAGGATTAATAATAGGTGGATATTTTGGATTTTTCCAAGCGCTTATGCCATTGATGGGTTACTTTTTGGGAGTAGGATTTCAAGATAAGGTTGAAGGAATAGACCACTGGATAGCATTTATCCTTTTATCAGTAATTGGAATAAACATGATAAAAGAGGTGTTTTCAAAAGAAGAGGATTGTAAAAATGATAGTGTTGATTTTAAAGAGATGATAGTATTAGCGATTGCAACAAGTATAGATGCATTAGCTGTTGGAATAACAATGGCCTTTTTAGAGGTAAATATAATATCAGCAGTTTTATTAATTGGAATAATAACATTTATAATTTCTGTAATAGGTGTAAAAATTGGGAATATATTTGGAGATAAATACGAGAAAAAAGCAGAACTTGCAGGAGGAATTATTTTAATGTTAATGGGCATAAAAATTCTTTTGGAACATTTGGGAATTATAAATTTTTAGAAACTACTGACAAAGCAGGCTTCTGTATGTTATAATAAAAACATAAGCAAAAAATAAAAGGAGGATTTTTTATGATAGTAGTAATATTAGTTATAATTGGGATACTATTAATAATATCAACAAAACAAATTAATGAATACGAAAGAGGAATTTTATTTAGACTTGGTAAATTTGCAAAAATATTAAATCCAGGTTGGCATCTTGTATTTCCAATAATTCACTCATATAAAAAAGTAGACATTAGAACAAAAACTGTT
>JBJFFF010000131.1:0-8448 GCA_051891455.1 Clostridia bacterium
CTCCATTTTCAGGAAAGTATTATGTGATAGAAGAAAAATAGAATAAATTAATTTAAATAAAATAAACAATAATAAATAAATTAACAAAAAATTTAATTAAATAATATATTATATTAAATTTTTTTGTTAGGTGATTTTATGAGTTTGGGTTTATGTTTAGCACGGAGGAGGAGTAAAAGGAGCAGCACATATTGGAGTTATAAAAGCTTTAGAAGAAGAAAAAATAAATTTTGAATATATTTCTGGAACATCTTCAGGAAGTATAGTAGCATGTCTTTATGCAGTTCGGTTACACTACAGAAGAAATATATGATTTTTTTAAAATATATGCAAAAAAAATAAAATATGTGGATATAAAAAATATTTTAAAATTAATTTATGGAGTATTTTTTAAAAGAAAAATAATTATTGATGGATTAAATAGTGGAGAAATAATTGAAAATTTAATTAATGAAAAATGCTTTAAAAAAAACATAAAAAATATTAATCAAATAAAAATGCCATTAGCAATCCCAGCAGTAGATATTTATACAGGAAATACTTATTATTTTATATCTCAAAATAAAAGAAAAGTTGTAACAGATAAAATAATATACATAGATGATATTAATATAGGAAAAGCAGTAAGAGCAAGTTGCAGTTATCCTGTGGTATTTTCACCTTGTAAATATAATAATAAAGTATTAGTAGATGGAGGAATAAGAGAAAATATTCCTTGGAGAGAAACTAAAAATTTGGGAGCAAATAAAGTTTTAAGTGTAGTATTTGAAAAAAATATAAAAGAAAAAACCTGTGATAATATTGTAGATATAGTTAGTAATTCAATAAGCATTTTAAATGATGAACTTTCAAATTATGAAATAAATGGAACAGATTATTTAATAAATATAAAAACAAAAAAAATAGGATTATTAGATATGGATAAAATAGATGAGTTATATAACTTAGGTTATAATGAAGCAAAAAAACAAATAAAAAAATTAAATATAATTTAAAAATGAAAAAGACGTCCGCCAAATCTCGTCGGGGTTATATATTTTATTTCTAAGAAATTTATTAAATGATAAAAATGATGTTCTAAAATTCCTTAATAAATAATATTATTTAAAAAATTATTTAGACAAGGAGTTTTTTATATGAAGGGTAAAAAAATATTAATGTATGTTGGAATTATTTTAGCTTTAATTTTAGTGGTGCTTTTAGGCTGGCTAGTTAGTGTAAATAAAAATGCAGAAAAAAATGAGGTGCAAGAAATCGTTCCAGAAGAAGAAATAAGTAATGTTCAATTAAGACAAACAATAATAACATTATATTTTATGGATAAAGAAACAGGAAAATTAGAGCCAGAAGCAAGGCAAATAGATGCGAGGCTATTATTAGAAAATCCATATGAAGTATTAATAAATATGCTAATAGAAGGACCAAAGAATGAACAATTAATTGGAATAATTCCACAAGGGACAAAAATAAATAAAATAGAAATAAAAGAAGGAATAGTATACATAGACTTTTCAGATAATTTTATTAAAGAACAAGCATTAGGAGAAAAACAAGAAAAAATAATAATTAATTCTATAGTAAAAACACTTGTAGAATTGAAAGAAGTAAACGGAATAAAAATATTAATAAATGGCGAAGAAAATTCATGCTTCCCAGACGAAGAAGTAAAATTTAATGAAATATTTTATGCAGAGTAAACTTTAAATACGCACAAAAAGTAGAGTAGATAGTTAGTTTTAATTATCTACTCTCCAAGTTTATATTCGAATTTTCTATATTAGTATTACATTCAACACAATTTTTTCACAGTAATATAATAAAAAAAAGAAACACAAGATGACTTATTAGACTTTGTGTATTTATAACATTTAGATGAGGAAGTATTACGGAAAAAAATAAAAGCAACATTTATATATTAAGTAAGAAATATTACACAGATATTACATTTTTATAATATAAACAAATTTTATTGATATTACAAAAAAAACATGGTACTATCATTATAAATATCTAATATCTAAGGAGGAAAATATAAAATGAAATCAGGCCGAAGAATGAAGAAAACAGAAAACAATAATAGAATAATAAAAAAATTAGCCATTTTTATAATCATTTTATGTATAGCTTGCATAATATTAATAAATAATAAAGGAAATATCAATTTGTATTATAAGGCATCTGCAAACCCATTACAATATACAAGTTCAACTAATGTTGACCTTCAAAATCCAAGTTTTGAAGTCGATAGCTTTGACGATACCAAAGAGGTGACATATAATAAGAGTCTTACTGGATGGAAAACGCCAAGTAGTGATGGAATAATAGGAGTAAAATATAATCCAAATTTCACGGATAATACTCAATACTTTTTTGAATTGAATGAATCAAAAGAAAATTCATTATTTTATAATATTCAACTAGAAGAAAATACAGATTACAATTGGAGTATAGTGCACCGTTCACGTACATTTAAAGGAGATAGCGGATATTGTACTGCTGCTGTAATAATAGGACCAGAACAAGAAGTTGAGCCATCTAAAAATTCAATAGATTTACAAGATCAATTTATGAAAATAACAACATGGTTAAAAGAAAATGATAATATGGCAGTAAATGGTATAACTGGAATTTCAGAAGAATATGTTGTATATACGGGTAAATTTACAACAAATGGTGGATTTGACTCAGAATCATTTAGTTTGACACCAACAGAAGAATGCACAGAAAGATGGAGTGTGTGGCTTGCTAAAGATTCAGTATATTGTTTTGAAGAATATAATGTACAATTTAATTCTAACAATATATCAGATGCAGTTGTTGCAATATCATATTTTGATACTACACTTAGCGATAAATCATGTGGAAATTTAATTAAAGAATTCAAAATATATAATGATAATGTAGACGTTCTAAATATGAGTGCAGAAGAAGTATATGAAAACAATAAAACATTATTATCTGCAATAGATTCCAAAGGATACGCAACATTACCATCTGCAAATTCCGCAAGTGCTACTGTTAAAGAAGGAATATGGAACTCGACTGAAGCTTCTAAAAAGTTAGAAATTGGAATGTATAATTCAAGCAAAAATGTGTATGGATTGGTATCACTTTCGAGTATAAACGCATCTGATGGGGAACAGTTTGTTTTGGGAGCAAATATTTATCAAACAATTACAACTACTGCTGATTCTGAAATGATAAGAATAACTTTTGACGGAAGAGGCACATTAGCTTCAAATTCAAATAAAAATAGGCTTTTTGTTATAAATAGCACAAATATACCTTCAGAAAATCCGGATACAAAGAAGACCCAATTTGATTATCTCGCTGAAAACAGTTACTTTAAAAACAATTGCACAAATAATGGACTAGCTGTTATATATACTGCAAAATTTGCTGAAAATGGTAAGTTTGCTGTTGATATAGCTGAAGCAGTAAGTTCAAAAGAAGATGAAATACATACGGAAAAGCTATATGTTTATACATATGAAAATAGTGCAAATAGTGAATGGAAGAACTACAATGTAGATATTTTAAACACTTCAAAAGAACTTGAAACAAATTTAATTTTGTATTTTAATTCAAGTACTTATGAAGGTGCGAATAATTTATTAGATAACGTACAAGTTTCAGTTGAAGAGTTTAATCAGTTTGAAGGAGATGGAACAGAGCAATCACCATATTTGATAAAGAATGAGGAAGATTTTATAAATTTTAGAAAACTTGGAATGTCAGAAACAAATATCTATTATTTTAAACAAACTGACAATATAACATTGACTCAACCATTGGAAACAGGAGCTGTTGTTTCATTCCATGGTGTTTATGATGGAGATGGTTATTACATAGAAAACTTAAATGCATCAAGTAATAGTAGTAGTGCGGTAACATTAATTAATTATTTATATGGTACAGTTAAAAATCTTGGACTAAAAGATATTAACTATATTAGTACAAATAGTGCTTGTGCAATTGCTGATTATTTATATGGAACAGTTGAAAACTGCTGGGTTACTGGAAATATATCAGGAGGCAAGTATGGAGCAGGTATAGTTTCAGGAATTGCTAATCAGGGAACACTAAAAAATTCGTATTTTGTAGGAACGGTAACAGCAACAAATAATTTTGGAGCAGCTGGTTATAGGGTTGGCTCAACACCAACATTTGTTAATGTATTTTCAACAACAGATGAGTGCATTACATCAATTAATGCACCAAATGTTACACCTACTATAACTAATTGTGCAACAAAAACAGAAGATGAAATGAAAACACAAGAATTTTTGGATACCTTAAATCAATATGTTACTGCAAATACAGGACTAACTAAATGGATATTTGATGCAAACACAGGATTACCTGTTTTCAGACAGGAAAATATAACACCAAAAATTAATACATTAAAAGCAGTTGTAGACGATGAAAATTCGAATATTTTATGGATGTATGATACAGATACAAAAGAATACAATTTATACTTACCGAAATTAGCCGATAGAAGTAATTTAACAATAAATGTAGATTATTCAGTTCCAGAAAAAGAAGCATCAGTATATGATGAAAACAACATAAAATTAGGAATATTAAAATCTGGAGAAGCAAATAATTATTTTACAAATGATAAAATTATATTAAAATTTGATGAAGAAAACACAGAAACATATACAATAAATGTATTGCAATCAACATTACCATCTGTATTCCTAAATATTGATGGTGGTGATGTAGCATTAAATGAAATTAATGCAGATCCAAATCATGACATAGGATATCCTGGAACAGCAGTAATAAATGATGCTTCAAATACATCAACAACTGCAACCTTCAAAAAGATGAAGGGCCGTGGAAATTATACATGGACATATAGTAAAAGACCATATCAAGTATCATTTGATGAAAAAATATCAATGTTAGGAATGCCAAAATCTAAAAAATGGTTATTCATAACAAATTACACAGATGGCTCATTAACAAGATCAGCAATGTTCTATAAATTAACTCAAGAACTTGGAATAAAATATGCAATAACTTTTGAAACAGCTGATGTATATATTAATGGAAAATATAATGGAACATATCTAGTTACAAGTAAAGTAGAATCTGGCTCAAACAGAGTTGAAATTGCAGATAGTGATTATTTAATGGAAATAGACAATTATACAGATCCAATACAATTTACAACAGAAAAAACCAATAAAAAAATCACAATAAAATCACCAGATGTAGAAGATGCAACTGCAGAAGAACAACAAGCAGTTATAAATGCAGCAAAAGCATATATAGATTCAATAGAAAGTTTAATTTATGATGAAAATGTAACATATGAAGAATTAAGTAGTAAACTTGATATGGAATCATTTGCAAAATGCTACTGGGTATATGAAATATCACTTAACTATGATGCAATGTATGGAAGCTCATATATGTATACAAAAGATGGATTATTACATATGGGACCAATGTGGGACTATGACAATACATTAAATCTTTTAACTAAAAATGCAATTTCATTAGATTCATATTATTTATTAGGAAGTACAGGAGGAGCAGCAAGTAAAAGATTAAGATGGTATAATGAATTAATGAGATATCAGGAATTTTCAGACTTAGTAGATAAAGTATTTTTGGAAAATATGGATAAGTTTGATGAATTAGTTGAATATACAAAACAATATAATGAAAGCATAACAGCAAGTGCAAAAATGAATTATACGAGATGGCCTTATGCAACAATGAAACAAGAACATTCAAGTTGGTATATGGGTGGAGACTCATTTGAAGAATCTTCACAAAATTTAATAGCAGATATTGAAACAAGAGTAAACTTCTATAAAAATGAATATAAAGACTTAACTATTAATGAAATTAAATATGAAACAACAGATGTAAATGGACAAAAAGTTGCAAATTCAATAAAGCTAGAAGAAACAAACAAAATTGAAATTCCAAATACAGTAGTAGCAGATGCAGAAATTAAATTAACAGGAATATCTGAAAATAATGTAGAAAGAGATATGGGAACTGTAAATTTAACAGAAGGAAAATACCAAGGTGATGTTGCTGTAAGTAACCAAATAAATGTTGAATTAGATAAAAAATCTAATAGAGGAGTATATTCAATAGAAATTCAAAGAGCAGACTTAGAAATAAAATCAATTGAAATTACATCAAATCCTGATAAAACAGAATATATAGAGGGACAAAAAATAGATACAACTGGAATGGTAGTAATGGCAACATATTCTGATAATACAACGTCAGAAATTAGTGACTACGAAATAGACTTAAAAGATGAGCTAAAAATATCTGATGAAAAAGTAATTGTAACATATGGAGGAAAAAGTACAGAATTTGATATAACAGTAAAAGAAAATACTGTTACAAAGATAGAAATAACAAAACAGCCAACAAAAACTGAATATATAGAAGGACAAAACTTTGATGCAACAGGCATGATAGTAAAAGCAACATATCTAGACGGAACAGAAAAAGAAATTACAGATTATACAATAGAAAGCGGAAATGAACTTGGTAAAGATGTAACCGAAGTTGAAATTAAATTTGGAAAATTTAGTGCATTTGTACCAGTAACAGTAAGTGAAAATATATTAGTTAGTATAGAAGTAACAACACAACCAACTAAAACTGAATACATAGAAGGACAAACATTTGATAAAACAGGGATGATTGTAACTGGAACATTATTAGATGGAAGTAGTGTTTTAATTTCTGGATATTCAGTTTCAGAAAATAAATTATCAACAGATGACACAAAAATAGAGGTTGTATTTAAAGAAAAAATTACATATGTTAATATAGTAGTTAAGAAAAATATAGTTACAAAAATAGAAGTAACAAAGCAACCAATAAAAACAGAATACATTGAAGGACAAACATTTGATAAAACAGGAATGGTTGTAAAAGCAACATATTTAGACGGAACTGAAAATACAATTACAGGTTACAATATTAGTAATACTACTCTAAAGGCAGATGATGAAGAAATTGAAGTGGAATTTGAAGGAGTAAAAACATCTGTAAAAATTAATGTTACTAAAAATAAGGTCGAGAAAATAGAAATAACAAAACTACCAAATAAAACACAATATTCTGTTGGAGAAAAATTTGATGCAACAGGAATGGTAGTAAAAGCAACATATTTAGATGGAACAGAAAAAGAAATTACAGATTACAAAATTACTAAAACGGAATCGTTAAAAATTGGAGATACAACTATTACAATTGAATATGAAGGAATTACATCTAATATAGATATTACTGTTAAAGAAATAGTTTATACAGTTTTAGAAGGTGAAAATGAAAAATTTATAAAAAATCATGATAAAGATATAAGCGTAAGAATTGATGCAGATGTAACATTATTCCAAAAAGTATGTATGGATGGTGAAGAAATAGATAGCAGTAATTATGTTGTAACAAGTGGAAGTACAATTATAACATTAAAACAAAGTTATCTAAATAAATTAGCTATTGGTAGTCATACAATGAAAACAATATTTACGGATGGCAGTGTTGCTTATTCAACAATTACTGTAATGGAAGAAGATAATGAAACAAACAATGCTGATAAAGAAAATACAAATAAAGAAAATACAAATAAAGAAAATAACACTAATCTAACATCAAGTAATCCAAAGACTGGAGATAATATAGTAACATTTGTAGCTATGTTTATTTTATCTGTTTTAGGAATTACTATTACAGTAAAATACAAAAAAAACAAAGTAGCAAGCAAACATTAAGATAAAGCTAAAATAGACTGGTGAATAAAAAGCTAGTCTATTTTGTTTCATAAAAAGAGAGGATTGTATATTATCAAACAAAAAAAGTTTAATAGAATTTTGTGAATATACCTTTAAGTGAAAGATGGAGGAAATGAATTGAATAAGAAAAATAAGAAAGGAAAAAGATATAAAGAAAATAGCAGAAAGAAAGAAAAAACAAACAAAAATCTTATATCAAATATAATTTTAATACTTTTTATAATCTTATTTATATTTTCGAGTTTTAAAATCATAATGTGGATTTTAAACAATAGAGAAAATAAAAAAATTGCTGAAGAAATATCTCAAGCAATTATAATAGATGAAGAAAATAAAGAAGAAAAGTATAAATATAATGTAGACTTTCAAGCTTTAAAATATAAAAACCCTGACACAGTTGGTTTTTTAAAAGTAAACGGAACAAATATTGAATATACAGTAGTAAAGGGGACAAATAACAGTTATTATTTAAAACATAATTTTAATAAGGAAAGTAATTCAGCCGGTTGGATATTTGCTGATTATAAAAATAAAGTTGATGGAACAGATAAAAATTTGGTTATATATGGGCATAATATGAGAGATGATAATATGTTTGGAAGTCTAAAAAATATTTTAAATGATGATTGGCATAATGAAGAAGAAAACAAGTATGTAACTT
>JBJFFF010000132.1:0-1624 GCA_051891455.1 Clostridia bacterium
GACATAGAAATACGTTTAGGAGCAGGAGCATTTGTATGTGGAGAAGAAACAGCACTTTTAGAATCTATAGAAGGAAAATCAGGTAGACCAAGACTAAAACCACCATTTCCAGCAAATGCTGGTCTATGGCTAAAACCAACATTAATAAACAATGTAGAAACATATGCAAATATAACGAAAATAATTTTAAATGGCGCTAGTTGGTATTCTAGCATTGGTACAGAAAATTCAAAAGGAACAAAAGTATTTGCACTTGGCGGAAATGTTGTAAATGTTGGGTTAGTAGAAGTGCCAATGGGAACAACCTTAAGAGAAATAGTTTTTGATATAGGTGGAGGAATACCAAATGGTCATAACTTTAAAGCAGCACAAACAGGTGGACCTTCTGGCGGATGTATACCAGCAGAAAATTTAGACACACCAATAGATTATGAATCACTAACACAAATAGGCTCAATGATGGGATCTGGCGGACTAATTGTAATGGACGATACCAAATGTATGGTAAACCTAGCCAAATTCTACTTGGGATTTACAGTTGACGAAAGTTGTGGAAAATGTAATCCATGTAGAATTGGAACAAAAAGAATGCTAGAAATTTTAGACAGAATTACAAAAGGAGAAGGCACTTTAGAAGATATAGAAAAGCTAGAAAAATTAGCAAAAATTATAAAAGAAGCTTCTGTATGTGGACTTCGGTCAAACAGCACCAAACCCAGTTTTAAGTACACTAAAATATTTTAGAAATGAATATATAGAACATGTAGAAAATAAAAACTGCCCTGCAGGAGAATGTAAAGCATTATTACATATAGAAATAGACTCAGAACTTTGTAGAGGATGTGGATTATGTAAAAGAAATTGCCCAGTTGGAGCAATTACAGGTGAAGTAAAACAATCACACAAAATAGACCCAAGCAAATGTATAAAATGCGGACTATGTAAACGTAATTGCCCATTCAAAGCAATAAAATAGAAGTGAGATGTGAGATGTGTGAGGTGTGCATATCTATTGTTAGGCTGCGTAGAAATTATACTAGATTCGCACTTCGCACAGCACACTTCGCACTTCGATAAATTTTATATATTAAATAATTTATATCTATGAAAGGAGATATAAGAATATGTCAGAACTAATCAAACTAAATATAGATGGAATAAATATAGAAGTAGAAAAAGGCACAACAGTCCTACAAGCAGCAAAAAAAGCAAACATAGACATCCCAACACTATGCTTCTTAAAAGGCATAAATGCAGCAGGGGACTGTAGAATGTGTATAGTAGAAATAGAAGGAAGAAGAGGGCTTACACCTTCATGTAATACTCTAGCCGAAGACGGAATGGTAGTAAGAACTAATACAGATAAAGTAAATGAAGCAAGAAGAACAGTATTAGACCTAATTTTATCTGCACATAATAGAGATTGCCTAACATGTGTAAGAAACGGAAACTGTGAATTACAAGAACTATGTAAAAAATTTGGAATAACAGATGTAGAATATGAAGGAGAAAAAGTAAAGCCACATATAGACGATTTATCTCCATCAATTGTAAGAGATGCAAGTAAATGTGTTTTATGTAAAAGATGTGTTGCAACATGTAAAAACATACAAAACATATCTGC
>JBJFFF010000133.1:0-1620 GCA_051891455.1 Clostridia bacterium
AATTTATAGTCACTTGCAAGCCTTAATTCTTTGTTCTTTTCTAAAACTGATATTTTTTCATTAAGTTTGTTATAAAAATCGTTTTCTTCAATAAATTTATAAATTTCTTTGCTTATTTCTTGTGCTGTGTTTTGATGGCTCAATTTTTCCCTAAATTTAATTAGAGGCTCTACTACTTTTTTTCTTATTATATTTATTTGTTTTAGTTCCTCTTCATTTTCTCCAAGCTTCCAGTCTTCTTTATATTTTTTTAAGCCTCTTATTCCCCATTTTTTTATATAGTTTTCTATTTTATATATTTCTTGTTTTTCTATATCACAAAACCCTAGTTTTATATAGCTTAGCACTGTTTCCATTGACCAGTTTTTTGAAAATATTTCTAATATTGCTAGAACATATTTAACCCCAATGTTTTGAGATAATTCATCTTTTCCATCTATATATATTGGTATTCCATATTTATTAAATACTGCTTTGGCAATACTTTCTATGCTTTCTATATTTTTAGTAATTATTGATATATCGCTATATTTATATCCTTCATCTCTTACTAATTTAATTATTTGTTTTGCAACATATTCTATTTCTGAATATGGATTTGCTGCTAAAAATAGTTTTATATTTTCAAGATTTTTACTATATTTTTTGTATGAATTAGCATAGATATTTTTTTCTAAGTGTTTTAATTCCTCATTTTTAAATCTATGTGTATTCTCTAAAATTACTGGATTTTCTATTTTTATTTTTTCTTCTTCTGCAATTTTTATTATTTTATCAATTACCTTTTTATTAGGAGAAAATATACTTGTTTCCATATTTATATCAGTAAATACTTCTTCTGGATCTATGCAAGATGTTATAGTTATTTTTTTCGCTTTTTTCATAAGATTTCGTAATATCTCATATTCTTGATGTGTAAAGCCTGCAAATTCATCTATGTATATATAACTACTATCAAACATTTGGCTTTTTTCTAGGTTTTTAGCAAGTTGTGTTAGTTTATCGTCTTCATCAATATATTCGTTTTGTATTTTATTTTCATATTCTAAATATATTTTTTTCATGTCTTGAAGTTTTAGTTTTAAATTTATGTCTTCTATATTTTCTATGTTTTGCTCTATGTTTTCTACTGTTACCCCATGTTTTTTGAATTCTGTTATTCCCTTAATTGCTAACTCTAGGTTTTCATTAGAGTTACCTAAAAATGTAAAGTCTTGTTTATTTTCTTTTAAAGCGGAAAATACAAGCATTGCTTTACTTGATTTTGTTATTTGTTTTTCGTTTTTTCCTCCAACCTCTGCATTTATTCTATCTGCCATACGATTAAATGTTAGTACTTCTGCATTTATTACTGCTTGTTTTCCAATAGCTTCAAGTAGCTTTTTTTCTGCCATGTATGAGAATTGTTCTGGAGTGATTATATATATTTTATTTTGTCCATTTATGTTTTCTTTGATTTCTTGAAAGCAGTAATTTGATTTTCCGGTTCCTGCTCGTCCATAAATAAATTGTAAACTCATATATTCTCCTTTTCTTCGTCTGACGTCCGCCCAATCCACGCCTAAGGTTTATATATTTTAATTCGCTCATTTCTTCCCACCGGCGCTGTAACAAGGCTTA
>JBJFFF010000134.1:0-1603 GCA_051891455.1 Clostridia bacterium
AAAACAGAAATATATTTGCAATTAATAGAACACGTACTAAATAAGCAAAAAACAGCAATTGTATTAGTGCCAGAAATATCTTTAACACCACAAATGGTAGATAGATTTTTAGCAAGATTTGGAGATGTAATTGCAGTTTTACATAGTAAATTATCAGTAGGAGAAAGATATGATGAGTGGCAGAAAATAAAATCACGGAAAAGCAAAAATAGTAATTGGTGCAAGGTCTGCAATTTTTGCACCAATAGAAAATTTGGGAATAATTATAATAGATGAGGAACACGATACATCATACCAGTCAGATATGCCACCTAAATTTAATGCAAAAGATATTGCAAAATACATAGCAAAACAAAAAGATATACCAGTAGTTTTAGGAAGTGCTACACCAGATATAAACACGTTTTATAAAGCAAAGGCTAAAAAAATAGAATTAATAACTCTAACAAAAAGAGCAAATACCTCAAATTTGCCAGAAATAGAAGTAGTAGATTTAAGACAAGAACTTGCAAATGGAAATAGGTCGATTTTAAGTACAAGCTTACATGATGCAATAGAGCAAAATTTAAAAGAAAAAAGACAAACAATACTATTCTTAAATAGAAGAGGCTTTTCAACCTTTGTAATGTGTAGAGATTGCGGATACACAGCAAAATGTAAAAGATGTAATATAAGTTTAACTTATCATAATAAAGAAAATAAATTAAAATGTCATTATTGTGGCTATGAAATTGATAATATAAAGGTTTGCCCAAAATGCGGAAGTAAAAAGGTAAAATACTTTGGAACAGGAACACAAAAATTAGAAGATGTTATAAATAAAGAATTTCCAGAGGCAACAACAATTAGAATGGATATAGACACAGTAAGCAAAAAAAATTCTCATGAAGAAATACTAAATAAATTTAAAAATGAGAATATAGATATACTAGTTGGAACACAAATGGTAACAAAAGGGCATCATTTTCCAAATGTAACACTAGTTGGAGTAATTACTGCAGACGGAAGTTTAAACAATGGAGATTATAGGGCAAATGAAAGAACTTTTGATTTACTAGTACAAGTTGCACGGAAGAGCAGGAAGAGGAAATTTACCAGGAAAAGTAATAATACAAACATACTCACCAGAGAACTTTTGTATAGAATGTAGTAAAAAACAAAACTATGATGAATTCTATGAAACAGAGATACAATTAAGAAAACAGTTGAAATATCCGCCATTTTGCGATATAATAATGTTTGCAATAAATTCATCTGATAAAGAAGAGGTGCGGAAAAGCATCTAAAGAGCTATACAAAATATTAGAAAAAAACAATAATGGAGCGATAAATATATTTAAACCAGTACCAGCTCCAATAGATAAAATAAAAAATAGATACAGATGGAGAATAATAGCAAAATGCAAATTAAATAATAATATAATAGACATAATTAATAATTCTTTAGAAGAATTTTATAAATGTAAATTTAAGAAGACAAAGATATCAATAAGCACAAATCCAAATAACATGGCTTAATTTAAACTCTAAGTAGCCCAACGCAGGGGTTTTATATATTTTAAAAGCGAATTTCCTCGGGGGGACCGCCGTGGGCTGTTAAAGG
>JBJFFF010000135.1:0-8040 GCA_051891455.1 Clostridia bacterium
ATTCGAACCTTGGACCAACCGGTTATGAGCCGGTTGCTCTGACCAACTGAGCTAAGGGAGCATTTCTTAACGCGAGATTTATTATAAGATATTTTTTGGAATATGTCAAGACATATAGTCAAATTTTTTTATTTTTTTGTTATATTTCAGCGAGTAATTGAATTTATATAATAGTTGGGCGCAATCATGCGCCCCTACACAATTTTAATATATCTCATCTATTTGTGTTAATTTTGCATATTGTTCTTTTGGAAATTCTGTATCATATGGAACATCTTCAAATATTTCTGGCATTATTTGTTTAAAGTGTAGTAATAATGGAATCATTAGCTGTCTTATTGATGGATGTGTATGGCTTGATGCTCTTAAAGATAATATATGCTTCCATTCTCTAATATTTGCTGTCATTGTTACTTCTGCTGCTATACTATGTGGTAATATCATTCTTAACTGGTCTGGAAGTGCCCCTAAATTTGACATTTCTATATAGTCTTTTTCAATGTTTTTGCAAGCATCTTCCCATAATTTGTAAAGCTCGGTTCCCTCTTCCATATTACATGGTTTTATAAATTTTAGCTCATTACCAAATTTATCTTTTCCATAATTGCAATATCTCGTACTTTCAATTGAGAATGACGCAATTCTATGTCTTGTGATATCTTTGTATACGCCCAAATCACAATACATCCTAATTGTTACTTTTTCATGCTCTAATACAGATTCATGACCTCTTGTAATACAGTTTTTTAATAATGTTTTATATGATTCTTCTGTGATTTTTCCTTCTGATCGATAACATGTTCTACACGCTCTTTCTATGTTTTTCATTATTTGTGTTCCATCTACTTTTTCTACTTGTATATATGGGTCTACTATTTGCATTTTTTCCTCCTTATTTGCCTGTAATAAGCAAAATTTCTTTCTTGCACGGGCAGGGGTGGAACCCTGCCCCTACGTTTTTATAAATATTATTCATTTTAATATATTTGTAAAGCAGGAATCTTTTTATAAATTCCTGCTTTTTATAGCATTTTATATTTTTAGTTTTCTCCTCTTCCTTCTGGAAGCCCTTCTGGTAAAGATAATACAACTTTAATTTTGCATATGTACCCAATTGTTCTTACTAACTTGCTATTTTTAATTCTTTGCCATAATGATGGTTTTACTTCAAATCTTGTTTGTGAAATGTATTCTGTTTCCTCAAGTGGTTCTACTACAGTTTCTGTTTTAGCACTTTCTTCTTCAGCTGGTGCTGGGATTCCTTTTAGTGCTTCTGCAATTTCTATTCCTATATAACTTAGAGCTTTAGATCTATCTTCTATTCTTTCCATATCTATTTCAATATGTAAATTTGATTCTAAGTTAGAAATTTTTGCTTTAACTAATTTTACTGCAGCATCATAATTTTCAGTATCTTTTTTCTTAGATTTTCCAATTATATTTAATGCTTCTACTGCATCTTCAGATACCTTTTCTGATATTTCTTTTACTCTATTTTTCCAATCTTTTTCTTTATCCTCTACTACTTGTAAAACTTCCTTTAATTCATTTGAAACACATATGTTTTTTTCTCTTTGTCTAATTAAGCTTTCTATTTGTTTTGTATTTTCTTCAAATTGTTCAGTAGTGTATTCCACCAATCCGTATGCAGCTTTATATACACTTGCTGGGAAGTTTTTCTTTTTTGGGTATTCTATTAAATATGTTTTTACTGAATCTATTAAATCCTTAAAAAAAGCATCCTCTTCTAATTGAATTATTTGCTTTTTATTATTTGGATTTATCATTTTTTGAACCTTGTCTATATTTGATAAAATCTTTTCTTCCGTAATTATCATTTTTACGTTTACTATGCCTGGTCTTCTAGAAAATAGCATTGTAAACTCCCTCCTTTGTTCCTATTTATTCATCGTCACGAACTATTATAATTATACATTTTTTGGTCAAAAACTACAATAGGATTTGTATTATTTTTCTTTTACAATTTTATTACAAAGATATTACAATTGTCAATCTTTTTTTAAAAATTTTTTATTGTATTTTTGCCATTTCTTCAAATCTTTTTATTTTTTGTGTTGTTGTTTTAATTAATTCTTCCTCTGTTACAGTTATTTCTTTTATGTATTTATATGGAGGCATTGTTTTGTTTAATTCTTTTATTTTTTCCCATATTTTATCTTTAATTTCGTTCTCATCCTCTATTCCGTAAGCATCTTTCATTGCATCTCTATCATATACTATTTTTGCACATAGTTTTAAATCTATTTCATCATCTGGTTCTGGTCTGCCATATACAAAAGATTCTTTTATGCCATCAATTCTATTTATTACATTTTCTATTTCTTCTGGGAATACATTTTTACCATTTTTTAGAACTATTACACTTTTCTTTCTTCCACATAAGAATAAGAAACCTTTTTTATCTATGTACCCTAAGTCTCCTGTTTTAAACCATTCCTTATCAAGTACTTCTTTTGTTGCTTCTTCATTTTGGTAATATCCAAGCATTACATATGGAGCTTTTACATATATTTCTCCTATTCCTTCCTCGTTCTTATTTACTATTTTTATTTTTGCACTTGGGAAAACTTTTCCAACTGAACCCAATTTTTGTTCAAAATCATTTCCTGCTGCTATAACTGGAGATGTTTCTGTTAGCCCATATCCTTGTACCATTTTAAATCCTAAGTCATTAAATCCTTTTTCTACTTCATAATCAAGTGCTGCTGCTCCACTTACTAATAGTCTTAGCTTTCCACCTAGTTGTTCATGTATTTCTTTAAATACAGCTTTTCTAAAATCTAGTCCTACTCTTGAAAGTACACTTGTAAGTTTGCACATCATTTCTACTTCTTGTAGCTTTCCTTTTTTCTCAATAGATTTTATTACTTTTTTATACATACCTTCATATAAAGCTGGAACAGATATCATAGCTGATATTTCAAATTCTTTTATATTATCTGCAATATGTCTTATTCCTTCGCAATATGCAATTGTAGAGCCTGCATATATTGGATATAGAAATCCTGTTGTACATTCAAATGTGTGATGTAATGGTAAAAATGATAATAGCGTATCATTTGTATCTAATTTTAATACTGCCGCTATATCCATTATGTTGCTACAAATATTTTTATGTGATAGCATAACTGCTTTAGACATTGCTGTTGTTCCTGATGTAAATAGCATAAATGTCATTCCTTCTCTATCAACTTCTGCATCTAAAAATTTTCTATCCCCTTCTTCAATTAGTTTTTTACCTTTTTCTATAAATTCCCTTTCAGAAAGCACACCATCTTGTCTTTCTGTCAAATCCATAGATATATAATATCTTAGGTCTGTCGTTTTTCTTTGTTTTATATCTTGCATTATTTCATCATATTTTTTTGAATAGAATATTGCTTCAACTCCTGAACGGATAATTAATGATTCTATTTCATTTGCAGGTAGGGATTTATCAAGTGGTACAACAACACCCACTCCACATGCAGTTGCTAAATATGCAACTGTCCATTCATATCTATTTTCTGAGATTACTGCTATTCTTTTGCCTAATAATCCCATTTTTATTAATTGTGTTCCTAGCCCATTTACATCATCTATAAATTCTTTATATGTTATTGTTTTTATTTCGTTTTTTCCTACTTTATATTTAAATGCAACTTTATCTTTATATTTATCATAAGATTTGTTTAACATATCTTTTAAGTCTGTTATTGGTTCTACTTTATGTAATTTTTTCTTTGTTTTTTTGTTTCCTTTTTCTAACATTTCTTTTAAATTTTCTTCTTCATGTTTTTTATCTGGGAAGTTTTTCATTATCATATTTAATAACTTTTTACTTTCTTTATCCATATTCCTAACACTCCTTACTCCTATGCTTTGCTTATTATATAACAAAATCAAAAAAATAACAAGTTTTAAAGTTAAAAAAGCACTGACCAGTTGGTCAGTGCTTTTTCAAACATATTTTAAACCTATAAATTAATAATTTTTTCTATAATTTCCATATCTTCAATTTTATTAATACCAAAACATTTCTTTCCTAAATCTTTTATTGAAGCTCCTAAATGATACATTTCTTTATTGTCTATTACTATAAAACGATCATGAAACTTATTTGTTTTAGCAACTTTGAGAATAGGATATTCTTTATTGAATTTTTGAATATCTAAATTTTCAATATTCCTGAAAGCATCGCTATTCCTTGTTCTGTAAATACATATGGTAAATATTTTCGATGTTGTCCTCTTCCATTATTGTTTAAGGTGACAAATTGGCACCTTAAACTTTTAAACTCATTTTCATCTAATTGAAAACAAAATTCCTCTAGAAATCGTTCAATATTTCTCTTTACTACACGATTTACATATTTAGTCTCACAATGATATATGTCTGCAACATCATTATCTAAGATTACCTGTTTTCCTCTTATTGTATAAATTAAGCTTTTAATATCTTCAATAGTTAAATCTTTTTGAACTATTAATTTATTTTCTTCCATAGTATCACAACCTTCTTTTAAACTACATTTAGTTTAAAACATTTGTTTGTTGATGTCAAGTATTTTATCATCTTTTATATATTTTTTTATTTTGTAATCTATTCTAATCCTCCTTTTCGATTCCCAATTAATTCATAGCTTCGCTTCGCACGTCCTTTTCGATTCCCGATTTAATTACATAAAAAAATAACCATACCTAAATTACTTAAGCACAGTTATTTTTATGGTGCCTCGAACGGGAATCGAACCAGTGACACGGGGATTTTCAGTCCCCTGCTCTACCAACTGAGCTATCGAGGCTTATGTTTTTTTATAAAAAAAATGGCGACCCGGAACGGGCTCGAACCGTCGACCTCTAGCGTGACAGGCTAGCGTTCTAACCAACTGAACTACCGGGCCAAAAAAATGGTGGGCGCAATAGGACTCGAACCTATGACCTCCTGCTTGTAAGGCAGATGCTCTACCAGCTGAGCTATACGCCCATCTTAACGACGAAAATAAGTATACTAAATTTTTTATTATCTGTCAAGGTATTTTTTAAATTTTTTTAATATTTTTGGAAATTTGGGAAAAACTGTTGTTATGAATAAATTTGTAAATGATTTGAAAAAAATATTTTTATATACGCCTTCTACTGCTCCTTATGATTTTTCTTTACCAGAAAATACTCCTTCCAATGAAAGTAATAGCAGTCCAGAAAATGTTTTAGATAGCAAAATTGTTACATCTTTAGATGAAAATTTAACTAATTTAAAGGTTAGATATAATGCTCTTATTAATAGTGATATTATTTTAAGAGAGTTTACTTTAAACTTAAATGGAGCATCTTATAAATCGCTAATTGTTTGTATTGATGGAATGATTGATTCTGAACTTGTGAATAATTTTCTTTTAAGGCCTTTAATGGAAGCTTCAAATAATTCTGCTAAAACGATTAACCTAAACGGAGTAAAAATAAAAAAATCAAAGAAAATTGATTTAGCTACTTATATATATAACTCTTTAGTTCCACAAAACGATATTCATAAAGTAAACACTTTAGCTGACTTAATTGATGCCGTAAATTCTGGTGATTGCGCTCTTCTTGTAGATACTTTAGATGTTGCATTTGTTGTAGATGTAAAAGGCTATAAATCAAGAGAAATTTCTGCTCCAGCAAATGAGATTGTTGTTAGAGGTTCACAAGAGGCTTTTGTTGAAAAGCTTAGAACCAATACTTCTATGCTTAGAAGGATAATCAATAATGAAAATTTAATTATTGAAGACTGTACTGTAGGGAAAATAAGTAAAACAAATGTTGCAATATGTTATTTAAAAAATATTGCGAATTCTGATTTAGTAAATGAAGTAAAATATAGAATTAATAATTTAGATATTGATTATGTTATTTCTTCTGGCCAGTTGGAGCAATTAATTCAAGATAAAAGTAATGTTGCATTTCCTCAATTAATTGCAACAGAAAGGTCTGATAAAACATCTCTCCACATTCTTGAAGGAAGAGTTGTTGTTATGGTAGATGGAAGCCCCTATGCCCTTATTATGCCTGGTGTTTTTTTAGACTTTTTATCTTCTCCTGAAGATATGAATTTAAAGCATCAATATTCTAATTTATTAAAGATTATTAGGATTTTAGCCGCATTTATTACATTATTGTTACCTGGAATATATGTTGCAGTATCTAATTATCACACTGAGCTTTTGCCTACCGAGTTACTCTTTACTATTGCTGCCTCTAGAAACACGGTTCCATTTCCAACTATTGTTGAAATTTTTGTTATGGAAATTTCTTTTGAGCTTATTCGTGAGGCAGGGCTTAGAGTTCCAACTCCATTTGGCTCTACCATAGGAATTATTGGTGCATTAATTTTGGGTGAATCTGCGGTTAGTGCAAATTTAGTGAGCCCTATTTTAATTATAATTGTAGCAATTACTGGAATATGCTCTTTTGCAATACCTGATTTTTCTTTGAGTTTTTCTTTTAGAATTTTCAGATTTCTTTATATAATACTAGGATATTTATGTGGATTACTTGGCATTGCCATGGGAATTTTTATTCAACTTGCTATTTTGGTAAATTTAAAATCATTTGGTGCTCCATACCTTGCTCCTTATGTTCCTGCTACTAATTTAAAAGCCTCTCTTTCTTATTTTATAAAACCAATTTGGGCAAGAGAAACAAGAGCAGATTTTTTAAATACAAAGCGACCTAAACAAGAAGGAAAATTCAGTAGAAAATGGAAGTTTTGGGAAAGGATATAATTAATGTCAGTAGAAAAAATTGGTAAAATTGAAGCTATAGCGTTAATTTTAATAGTAGTTATTAATGAAATAGTGCTAAATATTCCTAATATAATTATACTCTCAACTGGTTCAGGCACTTCTATTAATATAATTTTTGTAAGTATTTTAGCTGTTATTTTTACTTACATTATTTGCAAGCTTTTTAAACCATTTTTAGGAAAAGATATTTTAGATATTTCTGAATATGTTGGTGGAAAAACTTTAAAAACTATTGTTGGAATTTTGTTTATGCTTTTCTTTGTTGTAATAGCTTCTCTAAGTGTAAAGTTTTTTGCAAATTTTATAAAATCGATTTATTTTAATAGTTCACCAATTGTATTTATTTTGCTCTTTTTCCTAATTCCTGCACTATTTATAAACAAATTTGGAATAAAAGCAATATCTGGAGTAAATTTAATTTTTGCTCCTATACTTATACTAAGCTTAGCTTTTTTATTAGTTTCCTCTTATAATAATTTTACTATAGAAAGAATTTTTCCTCTTTTTGGAAATAGTTTTTTAAGTACCTTTGTGCTTGGTTCTACTAATATTTTTGCGTTTTCAGGTCTTGCTTATTTGTACTTTATGCCAAGCTTACTAAAAGATGCAAAAGACTTCAAAAAGGTTTCTATGGTATCAATTATTCTTTCTGCAATATGCTTAGTTTTTAGTATTATATCATTAATGATGAGCTTTCCGGCAGTTGCTACTACTGATGAAACCATTTCTCTTTATCTTTTAACTAGAATGATAAAATTTGGTAATTTTATAGAAAGATTAGATGCTATATTTATTTTTCTTTGGATAGTTTCACTTATTTCTTTTTTAAGCCTTACTTTTTTCTATATTTTAAGGATTTTTAAAAGGATTACTAAAATAGAAGATTCAAAAGGATTAATTTACTCGCTAGGTCTTATTACTCTAGGAAATTGCTTAGCATTTAAAAATATTTCTATAATAAAATTTTTAGCAAGAATTGTGTGTAAATATTATGTGCTGGCTTTAGTTTTTGGGATTAGTTTTATTATTTTGATTGTGGCGAATATAAAATACAAGAGAAATTGTAGTTTGGAGGTGAGAGGTGGGAAGTGTGATTGGTAATGGTAAATCTTCGAAGAAATTACCCTAAAATCGCACCTCACACTTCTCACTTCGCACTTCAGTTTGCAAAAGCCAACGCTTTTGCAAACTACAATTTATTATTAGACTAACTATATGAAGTCAATAAAAAAATGAAAAAAATTTAAAATATTTAT
>JBJFFF010000136.1:0-8023 GCA_051891455.1 Clostridia bacterium
TTCCCCCTACAAGATTTATGCATATTATTACAAGTAAATGCATTAAAATTTGAGTTGATTTTTTAAGTTCGTCGATAAACGTATAACCATCACAGGTTAGGTGGTTAATTGTTATTCTTGTGGCAATTGTTATAGCAATTCCAATTAACCAAAGTTTCCAAAAAAAGTCCATTTGTGTTCCTCCTTAAAATAATTATTTTACAATTGGCTGCCTATATATCAACCTGAAAAACAGGATTATAAAAATTAACATAATTATATTAGCACAAATTTTCTAATTGTTCAAGTTTTATGTTAATTATTAGTAAATTTCAAATAATAATTCATTTTAAATTTTGTGTGGCATAATAAAAAAATTTCCAAATTTTGGTAGAATTGCTATTGCAAAAATAAATAATCAATAGTAAAATATATGAACGAAAGGAAGATAAATGGAAATTGAATATATCAATATTGGAAAAATAGATATTAATAAATATTCTAAATTATGTGAGAAAAAAATAACTACAGATGAGGTTATAATAACAAATAAGCAAATAGAACATATTAACGAAGAAAGAAAAGGAACATATAAAAAATATGAAAATAGGTTAAAAGAAATAATAACAAATCCGGATTATATAATTGAAGATACCAAACATGAAGAAACTGGCTTAGTTATAAAAAAATATAGTAAAAATATTATAGTAGTTTTAAAATTGAATACAAGTAATGATGAAAGAAAAAATTCAATAATAACTATTTGGGAAATCAAGGAAAAGAGATTAGAAAGATATTTATTAACTCATAAAATTATTTACAAAAAAGAATAAATATGTTATAATTTGAATACAATAAGAAATAAGATTAATTGAGGTGGACAATGGCTTCCACACACCCCTTGGGTCAAAAGAGATGAAAGTACCGCCAGACTTTCCAATTAATCCATATAGAAAAGGAGGATATTTTTATATCCTCCTTTTCTAAAAATTTTCTGAAAAACCTTGACTTTTAGCACAACTTTAGTATATAATTTTGACACTTATGATTTTAAATAGGAGGAATAGAAATGAAAAGAACATATCAACCAAAAAACAGACAAGAAAAGAAAGAACATGGTTTTATGAAAAGAATGAAAACTAGAGCAGGAAGAAATGTTTTAAAAGCAAGAAGAGAAAAAGGAAGAAAAAAATTATCAGCATAAAATTTCTATAAAAGAGTGATAAATTTGAAAAATACAGAAACTTTAAAGAAAAATTACGAAATAAAAAAAGTAATGAAATATGGAAAATTTTATGGTGGACACTATTTAGATTTTTTTATAATGCCAAACAAAAAAAATAAAAATTATATTTGTGTAGTCGTTACAAAAAAAACAGGAAATAGTGTAGTAAGAAATAGAATAAAGAGAAAATTAAGGGAAAATTATCGCTTATTAGAAGAAAATATTTCATTAGGTTATAGTATAGTTGTTTTATGGAGAAAAACTGTAGAAAGCGAAAACGCAACATTTTTAAATATAAAAAATGATTATAATTACGTATTTAAAAAAGCAAATATTTTTAAATAAAAATAAAAAATTTATTAATAAATATCAGTAAAAAAACAGCCCAACGCAGGAGTTTCATTTTTCTTTTTTTAGGAGAATCTGAGTAGGAATTACTTAGAGGAGCCTGAAAAAAGAAAAATCAAACTCCGACGAGATTGGGCGGATTGCAAAAGTGGAAAAAGGAAAAGATTTATGAAAAAAATACTTTTATTTTTAATAGAAAAATATCAAAAATATGTATCTCCAATAAACGAGCACTACAACATAAAATGTAAATATTATCCAACATGCTCAGAATATACAAGACAAGCAATAGAAAAATATGGGGCTTTACGAGGGAGTTTTTTAGGAATAAAAAGAATAATAAAATGTAATCCTTTTTCAAAAGGAGGATATGATCCTTTAAAATAAGGAAATAGGGAGGATTTAACTTATGATAAGTTTTTTTTCTAATATATTTGGTTATGTACTAAATATAATATATGAAATAGTTAAAAATTATGGATTAGCGATAATTCTTTTTTCTATTTTATTAAAAATATTGTTATTACCATTAACAGTAAAACAACAAAAAACACTTAAAAAATCACAAAAATTACAAGGAAAATTAAAAGAAATACAAGATAAATATAGTAATAATCCAGAAAAATTAAATCAAGAAATGATGGATTTATATAAAAGAGAAAATTTAAGTCCATTTAGTGGATGTTTAAGTTCAATAATTCAAATTATATTATTATTAGCAATGTTTTACTTAGTAAGTAAACCACTTACATATATGAAAAAATTAGATACTGACGAAATAAACAGTTATAAAGAAGCGATTGTTCAAGAACAAGGGGAAAATAGTGTTAGTACAACATACCCAGAAATAAGTATAGTAAAATATATTAATAATAAAATAGATAATCCAGAAGAAACAATAGTAGAAAATACAGAAACTACTGAAATAATTGAAGATAATACTGAAACAGAAATTGTGGAAGTAGAGGAAAATAAAGTAGATATAAAAGAAGATTTATATATTAATATGAATTTCTTAGGAGTAGATTTAAGTTCTATACCTAAAGATAATTATCAAGATTGGAAAGTATTTATTATTCCATTGTTATATATAGTTTCTTCATGTATATCAATAAAAATGACCACAGCACAAACAAAGAAAACAGAGAAAAAATCTGAAGAAAATAAAGATGCTGAGCCAGATATGACTGAGCAAATGAATAAGAGTATGACATGGATGATGCCAATTTTAGCAGTTTCAGTTTCACTAATTGCACCTTTAGGACTTGCTTTATATTGGTTAATAAATAATATTTTAATGATAATTGAAAGAATTGTAATTGATAAATTTATAGTTCCTAAGGAGGAAGAGGAAAATGCTTAAAAGTATAGTTGCAGAAGGAAAAACAACAAATGAGGCTATTGAAAAAGGTTTAAAACAATTAAAAGTCTCAAAAGAAATGGTAGATATAAAAGTTTTAGAAGAAGATAAAAAAAGAAGTTTTTATAGTATACTTGCTCCAAGAGTTGTTAAAGTTGAATTAACAGTTAAAGAAGGTGTAGCTAAAAAAGAAGAAACTGCACCAAAAGCACCAGTTAAAGAAAAAAGAAATTCAAATAAAAATATTGAAGAAATTGAAACAGCTAAAAATGATGTAGAAAATTTTTTAAAAGAGTTTTTAAAAGAAGAATACAATTACGAAGTAAAAATAGAAGATTTCAATATTTTAGTTAATATAAATGGAGAAAAAATTAACCATTTAATTGGTTATAGAGGCGAAAATATAAATGCTATGCAAGTCATTATATCAGCAATTGCAAACAAAAAAAGTTCTTCAAAAATAAATGTATTTGTAGATGTAGCAGGTTATAAAGAAAAAAGAATAAAAACACTAGAAGAATTAGCAGAAAAAATAGCAAAAACAGTAATAAGAACAGGAAAAGCAATATCTTTAGAGCCAATGACAGCATATGAAAGAAAAATAATTCACACTAAATTACAAGAAAATGATAAAGTAAAAACATTTAGTAAAGGTGAAGAACCACATAGAAGAGTAGTAATTACTTTAAATAAATAAAGCATAGGCAGATATTTTCTATATCTGCTTATTTATTTACTTTACAACCCCGATGAGATTGGGCATATTGAGGAGGGAAAAAATGTCTACTATAGTAGCAATATCAACGGCTCCAGCAATTGGAGGAATAGGAATAATAAGGCTAAGTGGAGAAAAAACATTTGAAATAATAGAAAAAATATTTATTCCAAAAAACAAACAAAAAATAGAAGAAATAAAAGGAAACTCAATAAAATACGGACATATTGTAGATGAAGGCAAAACAATAGATGAAGTACTAGTATCTTATTTTAAAGCACCAAAAAGTTACACAGCAGAAAACATGTGCGAAATAAATTCTCATGGAGGAATATTAATTGTTAGAAAAATACTAGAAATATGCTCAAAAAATGGCGCAATTCTTGCGGAACCAGGGGAATTTACCAAAAGAGCATTTTTAAATGGAAGAATAGATTTAGCACAAGCAGAATCAGTAATAGATATAATAAATGCAAAAACAAATAAAGAAGTAGAAGCTTCTGTAAAACAATTAGAAGGGTATTTATCTTCAGAAATTTCAAATATAAGGAAAAAAATAATGGATTTAATGGTAGATATTGAAGCTTCAATAGATTACCCTGAATATGACGTAGAAGAGGTAACATATTCTAATGCTATAAAAATATTAGAGGATGTTCAAAATCACTTAGAAAAACTTTCAAATTCTTTCGAAAATGGAAAAATAATAAAAGATGGAATAAATTTAGCAATTATAGGAAGACCAAACGCAGGAAAATCATCTTTATTAAATGAGTTTTTAAAAGAGGAAAGAGCAATTGTTACAGATATTGAAGGAACTACAAGAGATACAATTGAGGAACAAATTTCTATATCAGGAATACCTTTTAAAATAATTGATACAGCAGGAATTAGAGAATCTGACGACAAAATAGAAAAAATAGGAATAGAAAAATCTAAAAAAGCTGCACAAAATAGTGATATTATTTTAGCAATTTTTGATGTTTCTAAACCTTTAAACAAAGAAGATTTTGAGATAATTAATTTTATTAAAAATAAAAAAGCAATTATTATTTTAAATAAAATAGATTTAAATGAAAATGCCGAAACCATTACGGAATTAAGCAAATTAGAAAAAGATATTTTAAAGATTTCTGTATTAGAAAAACAGGGTATTGAACAAATATATGAAAAATTAACCCAAATGTTTAATATAAATGAAATTAATTTAGATAATGGAAATGTAATTACAAACATTAGACACAAAGAGTTAATAGATTGTGCAAAACAAAATGCAAAACAAGCAATTATTGCGTTAAAATCTAATTTACCTGTAGATATAATTGCAATAAATATAAAAGAAATATTAGAAAATTTAGGAAAAATAACAGGAGAGAGCGTTTCAGAAGATATTATTAAAGAAATTTTTGCTAAATTTTGTTTAGGAAAATAAGAGGTGAAATAAATGAAATATAATGTTGGAGATTATGATATAGCAGTTATTGGAGCAGGACATGCAGGTTGTGAAGCAGCTCTTGCAGCAGCAAGAATGGGCCAAAAAACATTACTTTTTTCTATAACTTTGGAAAATGTAGCAAATATGCCATGTAATCCAAATATTGGGGGAACATCAAAAGGGCATTTAGTAAGGGAAATAGATAGCCTTGGCGGAGAAATGGGAAAAAATATTGATAAGACTTTTATACAATCTAAAATGTTAAATAAATCAAAAGGACCTGCAGTATATTCTTTAAGAGCACAAGCAGATAGAAAAAAATATCAACGAGAAATGAAACATACTCTTGAAAAACAAGAAAATTTATATATTAAACAAGCAGAAATTGTAGATATAAAAGTTGAAAATGGACAAGTAGTAGGAGTAGAAACAAATATTGGAGCAATTTATAATGTTAAAGCAGTTGTAATTGCCACAGGAACATATTTAAAAGGGAAAATATACATTGGTGAAGTAAATTTTGAAAGTGGGCCAGATGGCGTATTTCCAGCAAATAAATTATCAAAATGTTTAAAAGATTTAGGAATTGAGTTAGTAAGATTTAAAACAGGAACACCAGCAAGAGTTAATAAAAAAAGCATAGATTTTTCTAAAATGGAAATACAAGAAGGAGACGAGAAAATAGTTCCTTTTTCATTTGAAAATAAAGATTTACAAATTGAGCAAGTACCTTGTTATTTAACATATACAAATGCTAAAACACATGAAATAATAAGAAAAAATCTACATAGGTCACCTTTATATTCTGGACAGATAGAAGGAACAGGTCCAAGATATTGTCCATCAATAGAGGATAAAGTAGTAAGATTTGCAGATAAAGAAAGACATCAAATTTTTATAGAGCCAATGGGATTAGACACAGATGAGATGTATGTTCAAGGGATGAGTTCATCACTTCCAGAAGATGTGCAAATAGAGATGTATAGAACAATTCCTGGTTTAGAAAATGTGGAATTCACGAGACCTGCATATGCGATAGAATATGATGCAATTAATCCACAACAGTTAAAATTATCATTGGAATTAAAAAATATTAAAGGAATGTTTTTAGCAGGGCAAATAAATGGAACATCAGGATACGAAGAGGCTGCAGCACAAGGAATTATAGCAGGAATAAATGCAGCAAGAGAATTGCAAGGGAAAGAACCAATAATTTTACATAGATGGGATTCGTATATTGGCGTTTTAATTGATGATATAGTAACTAAAGGAACAAATGAGCCTTACAGAATGATGACATCTAGGGCAGAATATAGATTGTTATTAAGACAAGACAATGCGGATGAAAGATTAACTATAATAGGCCATGAAGTTGGATTAATATCAGAAGAAAGATATAAAATTTTTGAAGAAAAAATGGCTAGAATTGAGGCAGAAATAGAAAGATTAAGAAATAATGTAATAAGACCAACACAGCAAGTGAATGGCTTCTTAAAAGAGCATAATTCATCTGAAATAACAACAGGTGTAAAAGATATTGAGTTATTAAAACGAACAGAGATAAAATATGAAGATTTGAAACAAATAGATTGTAATATGCCAGATTTAGACGAGGCAGAAGCAGAAGAAGTCGAAATAAAAGCAAAATATGAGGGATATATTAAACTTCAAATGACTCAAGTAGAAAAAATGAGAAAACTTGAAAATAAACTATTACCAGAAGATTTAGATTATTTAAATTTAAAGGGTATAAGCTTAGAAGCAAGACAAAAACTAGATAAATTTAGACCTCATTCTATTGGTCAGGCTTCAAGAATTTCTGGAATTTCACCAGCAGATGTGTCTGTGTTATTAATTTATTTGGAGCAAAAAAAAGATAAATAGTTTTTCTGTGGTGGGAGGTGTGATGTGAGAGGTTGGATTTTTAGATAAACTTCGAAGAAATTTCTAAAAAGCACACTTCCCACATCTCACTTCACACTTCATATTGAAAAAAGTGTAAAAAATAATTATTTAGGAGGCAAATATGGATTTTAATTCTTTTTCAGAAGAGATGAAAGCAAATTTAGGTGCTTTGAGTTTAGATTTAAGTGATGAGCAGATTAGAAATTTTTTTGATTTTATGAATTTATTAATTGAGAAGAATAAAGTTATGAATTTAACTGGAATTATGGAGCCTAAAGAGGTCATTTTGAAGCATTTTATAGATTCTTTAACTATATTAAAATATATTAATGAAAATGATAGTGTAATAGATGTAGGAACTGGTGCAGGATTCCCGGGAATACCATTAAAAATAGCAAAAAAATCACTAGAAATTACATTACTAGACTCTTTAAATAAAAGAATTAATTTCCTAAATGAAGTTATAGAAAATATTAAGCTAGATAAAACAAAAACAATTCACGGAAGAGCAGAGGATTTTGGCCAAAATGCTGAATATAGAGAAAAATATGATGTTGCAGTATCTAGAGCAGTTGCACCTTTAAATATTTTGTTAGAATACATGTTACCTTTTATAAAAGTAGGAGGAAAATGTATTTGTATGAAAGGTAGCAATTGTGATGAAGAAATAGAAAATGCAAAAAAGGCAATTGAAATTTTAGGAGGAAAAATAGAAAAAATAGAAAAATTTAATCTCCCAAATTCAGATAATAATAGAACAATTTTAGTAATAAAAAAACTGAAAAAAACGGGTAGACAATATCCAAGAAAAGCCGGAATACCAACGAAAAAATCACTTTAAAAATTTGCTAAATGACAAGAAAAAAGCTTGTTTCACACTCAACTGTGAAACATTTTTTACCAAACAAACATGAGGTTAAATAAAACTAAAAGATAAATTGTAGTTTGCAAAAGCGTTGGCTTTTGCAAACTGAAGTGTGAAGTGAGAAGTGTGAGGTGCAATTTTAGGGTAATTTCTTCGAAGATTTGCCCTTACCAATCACACTTCCCACCTCC
>JBJFFF010000137.1:0-7978 GCA_051891455.1 Clostridia bacterium
TTATTTATCAATTCTATAATTTGATACCAATATTAAATGTAGAAGAAAATATTACATTGCCATTAAGCCTTGATAATAGAGAAGTAAATAAAGGAAAATTAGACGAATTGTTAAAATTATTAGGACTTGAGGATAGAAAAACACATTTACCAAATGAATTATCTGGTGGACAACAACAAAGAACAAGTATAGGAAGAGCACTTATAACAAATCCTACAATAATTTTAGCAGATGAACCAACAGGAAATTTGGACTCTAAAGCAAGTGAAGAAATTGTGGAATTATTGAAAAGGTCAAATAAAGATTACAAACAAACTATAATTATGATAACACATAATTTAGAAATTGCTAAAGAAGCGGATAGGATTATTAAATTAGAAGATGGTAGAATTTGTTAATGTAAAATTAAAAGATTGGAGGAAAATGTAAAATGGAATTGTTAAATAAATTAACAATGAAGAATTTAAAATTAAATAAAAAAAGAACTATTGTAACAATTATTGGTATAGTTTTATCAGTTGCATTAATTACAGCAGTGGCAAGCCTATTCTTTAGCGCAAGAAGTAGTTTGATAAGATTTGAGACTAAAGAAAAAGGAAATTTTCATTATTGCTTTTTTGATGTCCCAGTCCAAAATATAAATGAATTTAAAGAAAATAGAAAAATAGAAACAATGTATTTAGTGCAAAGTTTAGGATATGATTACTTACAAGGAAGCAAAAATGAGTATAAGCCATATGTTTATGTAAGAGCATTTGATAAAGAGGCTTTAGAAAATTTGGCAATCAATTTACTAGAAGGTAGACTTCCTGAAAATGAAAATGAAATTCTTGTTCCAAGCCATACAAAAACAAATGGTGGAGTGACCTTAAATGTAGGTGAAACAATAACTTTAAACCTTGGCACTAGAGTATCAGATGGAGAAGAACTTGATCAAAGTAATCCATATGTTCCTGAACAAAATGAAGAAATTATTAATACCGCTTCACATACATACACAATTGTTGGTATTATAGAAAGACCATCTAGCGAAATAGAAGATTACTCTGCACCAGGATACACATTTGTAACTTATATGGACAAAGAAAATCTTTCAGACAAAAATGTTGATGTATTTGTAAGATATACAAAAGAAGGAATAAAAGATTATTTAAAAGTAACTGCAAATATTTTAGGTGTAGATGAAGAGGCATATGAGAAACTATGTGGAGACGAATTCTTAGAAAAAGATGAAATGGAAGAGTTAACTAAAAAATTAGGTGAACCTAAATATGAAACAGATTTAAATGGTTATTTAATCCTGTTAGAATCAGGCATAGTAGGAGATTCTGCCTTAAAAGCATTAGGAACAGCAGTTATAGTTGTAGTTATAATAATTATATTTACATCAGTATTTTGTATAAAAAATAGTTTTGATATTTCAATTACAGAGAAAACAAAACAATATGGAATGTTATCAAGCATAGGAGCAACAAGAAAACAAATAAAGAAAAATGTGTATTATGAAGCATTGATATTAGGACTTATAGGAACACCAATAGGAATATTAGTTGGAGAGCTAGCTTCATACATACTAATAATGGTAAGCAATTATTTCCTAAAAGATGCTTTAAATGTTGACCTAGTATTTAGTTTCTCTTGGATCGCAATTGTATTTGCTATAATATTATCTTTTGTAACAATATATTTATCTGCAAGAAGAAGTGCAAAAAGAGCATCAAAAATTACACCAATTACTGCAATTAGGAATAGTGAAAATATAAAAATAAAATCTAAAAAAATTAAATCACCTAAAATAATAAAGAAAATATTTGGTATTGGTGGAGAAATATCGTATAAAAATTTAAAAAGAAGTAAAAAGAAATATCGTACAACAGTAATAAGCATAATAGTTTGTGTATCTGTATTTATAGCACTTAGCTCATTTATAAATTTGGCATTTAATGTAATAAAAGTAGAATTTCAAAATCAAGACTATAATATACATATAAGTTATAGAACAAATGAAGAGATAGATGAGAAAATGAAAGAAGTATATAATCTGGATAGTATAAAAAATTATTCGGCTATTTCTAGTAGAGGTTTAAATTTTACAACTGACAAATATAGTAAAGAATATTTAGAAATATATCCAGATGGAGGAAATGGCACTTATACTGATGAAGATGGTATAGAACATACAATTGATGATTATATTAGCTTATGTTCGGTAAATACAGAAGAATTTACAAGATATGTAAAAAGTTTAGGACTAAAATATGAAGATGTAAAAGACAAGGGAATTTTAATTAATAATATTTACGAAATAAAGAAAGTAAATGATAAATATATAGAAGTAGAAATACCTAAATATACTTTTAAGGTAGGAGATACTATAAAAGGCTATATTGATGATGATAAGAATAATACCAAAAAGGATTGTTCAATAGAAATTGCCAAAATAACTACTGAGGTGCCTATGGGAATGAGTAAGTATCAGAGTGGAAATGCTTGCATATTTATAGACGAAAAATTAGGAGAAAATATAATAGGTGATAGTTATTATAAATATATATACATAGATTCTAAAGATGCTAATAAAACACAAGAGGAAATTAAGAAAATATTAGGAGATGAAGATTATGGGCTTATAAATACAGACGAAAATGCTAAAATGATGAATTCATTTTATACTTTAATTGCAATTTTCTTATATGGATTTATAACAGTAATAGCATTAATTGGTGTAACTAACATATTTAACACAATTACTACAAATATGAATTTACGAAGAAGAGAATTTGCAATGCTTAAAAGTATTGGAATGACTAAAAAAGAATTTAACAGAATGATAAGACTAGAAAGTTTCTTCTACGGGATGAAATTTTTAATTATAGGAATTCCAATAGGATGTGTGTTATCTTATCTAATTTACAAAGCATTAATGAGTGGAGAATTAATAATTAAATATCATTTACCAATAGGAGCAATAATAATATCAGCAATAGCCGTGTTTTTGCTTATAACAACAATTATGAAATATTCTATAAACAAAATTAATAAACAAAACATTATAGAAACAATAAGAAATGATAATATTTAAGCATCGCCCCAAAAATCCGCCGCATCTCGTCGGGGTAGGACATTTTCTTTCTGCATGTTTTCGAAAGAAAAGTGCTACCCCTACGTGCGGCTACTTTTATGCAAATAAAAATTAACACTTTTTTAAAATGTATGTTATAATTATGTAGGAAAGGGAATTTTATGGAAATATTATTAATAGAAGATAACTTAAGCATAGTAAAAGGACTAGAATATTCATTTAAACAAGAAAATTATGACCTAAATGTAGCAACGAATTTAAGAGAGGCAACACAAATAATTAAAGAAAGAAAAATAAATCTTATAATTTTAGACATAACTCTTCCTGATGGAAATGGACTAAAATTTTATGAAAACACAGTTAGAAACACCAATATTCCAACAATATTCTTAACAGCACAAGATGATGAAGAAACAATAGTAAAAGCATTAAATATGGGAGCAGACGATTATATTACAAAACCATTTGGGGCAAAAGAATTATTAGCAAGAGTTAATAAAATAATATTACGAAATAAGAAAAATAGCATAATCAGTGTAAAAAATATCAAATTCGATATGGACAAAATGCTGGTTTATAAAGATGATAAACCGATTGAACTAACTAGTTTAGAACTAAAAATTTTACATTTGCTTTTTTTGAATTTAAATAAAGTAGTAAAAAGAGAAGACATAATAGAAAAAATATGGGAATGGACTGGAAATGATGTAAATGACAACACAGTAACAGTTTATTTAAAAAGAATAAGAGAAAAAATAGATACTGATATTATTACAACAGTAAAAGGAATAGGGTATAGAATTGATGAAGAATAAAATTGAATTGAGAAAAACTTTAATATGTATTTTGTGTGTTATAATTTTAGCGGCTGTTCTATTTGGGTCAATTTACGTTTATCAATATAAAGTATACACAAATAATTTTAATAATAAAATTGCGATGATAATAACAAAACTAACTGAAGAGTATCCAAATTTAAGTGAAAGTGAATTATTTGAAATAATTAATAACCAAGGAAATATTAATGAAAAACTTTTTAATACTTATGGAATAGATTTAAATAAAGATGCTGTAGTTATTGAAAATGAGAGGCTTTTCAGCAAATTTTTAATTTGTAACATAATATTTATAGTATTTATTTGCATAATAATATTGTTTCTATTTTTAAGATATAATAAATCAAAAGATAAAAAACTAAATGAAATAACAAAATACATAGAGGAAATAAACAATAAAAATTATAAATTAGATATTGATGACAACAGTGAAGATGAATTATCAATATTAAAAAATGAAATTTATAAAACAACTATAATGCTAAAAGAAATAGCAGAAAATTCAAAACAAGATAAAATAAAATTAAAAGATTCATTGTCAGATATATCACATCAATTAAAAACACCATTAACATCAATTACAATATTAATAGATAATATTATAGATAATCCAGAAATGGACAAAGAAACAAAGGCAGAATTTGTAAAAGACATAAAAAGAGAAGTAACGAATATTAATTTCTTAGTACAAGCATTATTAAAACTATCAAAATTAGACGCAAACTCGGTTAAGTTTATAAATGAAGACGTAACAGTAGAAAGTATTATAGCAGAAAGTATGAAAAATGTTGCAGTATTAAGCGATTTGAGAAATGTTAAAATTCATGTTAAGGGAGATAAAAACGCAAAAGTACATTGCGATTTTAAATGGCAAGTAGAAGCAATAACAAACATTTTAAAAAATGCAATAGAACATTCAAACACAAATGAAAATATACAAATAAACTATGAAGAAAATCAAGTTTATACAAAAATAGAAATTATTGACTATGGAATAGGAATAGACAAAGAAGACTTGCCACATATATTTGAAAGATTTTATAAAGGGAAAAACTCATCTCCAGAAAGTGTAGGAATAGGCCTTGCTTTATCAAAATCAATAATTGAAAATAACAATGGATATATTAGTGTAGAAGCGGAACAAGGAACAAAATTTATAATTAAGTATTTAAAATAAAGTACAAACAAACGTTTACAAAAATGAATAATGGTGATATAATAGTTTTATACTAAAAAAGGAAGTGCAAACCTTATGCAGAGCATTTATTTTTGTATAGATTTAAAAACATTTTTTGCTTCAGTAGAGTGTGTAGAAAGAAAACTAAACCCATTTACTACAAATCTAGTTGTAGCAGATCCAGATAGAGGCAGAGGGGGAATATGCTTAGCAGTATCTCCTAAAATGAAAAATTTAGGAGTGAAAAATAGATGTAGAATTTATGAAATACCGCCAAATATTAAATATATAACTGCAAAACCTCGTATGAAAAAATATATAGAATACGCAGCAAATATTTATGGAGTTTATTTAAAATACTTTGCAAAAGAGGACATTCATGTATATTCAATAGATGAAGTGTTTATAGATGTAACACATTATTTACAAATGTATAATAAAACTCCCACAGACCTTGCAAAAATAGTTATGCAAGATGTTCTTAATACCTATGGAATTACAGCAACGGCAGGAATAGGAACAAATATGTATTTAACTAAAATTGCATTAGATATAACAGCAAAACACATCACCACCAACATTGGCTATTTAGATGAAGAAAAGTATAAAAAAGAATTATGGCATCATAAACCATTAACAGACTTTTGGCAAGTAGGAAAAGGTATAGAAAAGAGATTAAATAAAATGGGCTTATTTGATATGTATGATGTGGCTCATGCTGACCCTAGAAAATTATATAAAGAATTTGGAATAAATGCAGAATTATTAATTGACCATGCTTGGGGAAGAGAAACTTGTACAATTGAAGATATAAAAGCATATAAACCAAAAACGAAGTCACTTTCTAATAGCCAGATTTTATTTGAAGATTATTCTTTTGATAAAGCAAGACTTGCCCTAAAAGAAATGGTGGAATTAGGAAGTTTAAGATTAATAGAAAGTAATCTTGTAACAGATACAGTTTGTTTATATGTTGGCTATTCAAACGATGCAATACCTGCAACCAAAGGAACAGAGCATACTACAAATGGAACAAATGTATATACTGAACTTGTAAAAGCATTTTTAAGAGCATATGATAAAACAACAAATAGAAATGTGCTAATAAGAAAACTAGGAATAAGTTTTGAAAATGTAACCGAAAGACAAGATGTACAATTAAGCTTGTTTGTAGACCAGGAAAAAGTAGATAAAGAAAGAAGACTAGAACTTACAATAAGTAGTATAAAAAATAAAATGGGTAAAAATGCAATATTAAGAGGGATGAACTTAGAAGAAGGGGCAACAACACCAATAAGAAATAAACTAATAGGAGGGCATAACGGTGAATAGACAAGAAAGAGCAAAACAATTTATGGCATTTGATGCATTAAAGGGTCTTCAAGAAGAATTAAGAAAAAAAGAAATAGAATATGAACAAAAAAAGGAAATATCAGCCTGGGTATTGGAAGAAATAGAAGGTGAATTTAGAAAAATAAATATAGGTGAAAAGGTACAAGTTAAATATTACAAAGATGGAAAGTATATAACTAAGGAAATAAAAAATTTCTAAAAAACAGTTGTAAATTTTGCCATAAATTGATATACTTAATTAGTAGTTTAAGTATATCAATTTTTTTATCTAAGGAGGTATGAAAAATGGAAGAGGATAAAGAAATGAATGTTGAAGAAGAAAATGAAATAACATCAGCAGACAATACAGGAATTAAAATTTCAAATGATGTTGTTGCATCTATCGCAGGTGTTGCTGTATCAGAAGTGCCAGGAGTTTACAGTATGGCAGGAGGATTAGCTGGAGGTATTTCAGAAGTTTTTAGTGGTAAGAAAAACTTATCAAAAGGAATTAAAGTAGAAGTTGGAGAAAAAGATACAAAAATAGATGTAAACATAATAGTAGAATACGGGGTTAGAATTCCAGATGTTGCTTTTGAAATCCAAGGTAGAGTGAAAAAGGCAGTTGAAACAATGACAGGGCTTAAAGTTTCAGGAGTAAATATTCATGTACAAGGAATTAAAACAAATTCAGTAGAAAATAAAGAAAAAGAGGAAGTAGAGGAGTAAGAGAATATGAAAATTATAGATAGAATAAGTTTAGTAATTTTTTCAATAATTATATTAGCATTATCATTAGTAACAGCATTTGTAATAACAGGATGGTTAGAAATAGAATTAATTGCAGAATGGGCAGTTAAAGTGTTCTCAAATCACATTGCAGGCCCAATTTCACTAGCATTAGCAATAGTATTTTCTATCTTATCAGTAAAATGTATTTTCTTTAGTTCAAGTGCAAAAGAAAAATCTAAAGAAGGTATACTTTTAGAAAATGAAAATGGAAAATTACTAGTTTCTAAAGATACTGTAGAAAATATAACAGGAGCAGTTATAAAGAATTTTGAAAGTGTTGAAAGCTCTACAACAAGAGTTGACGTAGATGATGAAAACAAAATAAGCATATTTATTACATTATCTGTATATTCAGAAGCAATTATTAAAGATTTAGCAGCAAAAATTCAAACTGATGTAAAAGATGCAGTTAAAAATTCTTTGGATTTAGAAATAAAAGAAGTAAATGTTAGAGTAAAAAATGTAACTACTAAAAAAGAAAATACGGTAAAAGAATAATATTTAGAAAAGAGGATGTATATATGAAGGATTTAAAAGAATTTTTTCTAAAATATAGAGGTGCAATTATTGGTGCATTGGTTGCAATAGTTGCTCTATGCTTGCAAATATATAAATTTATTATTGGAGTTATAATTATATTTGTAGGAATATATATAGGTAACTATGTTCAACATAACAAAGAAAATGTAAAAATGAAAATAAAAGATTTAGTAGATAGGTTATAATTGAAGGAAAAAAATGAATAGGTCTGAAGCAAGA
>JBJFFF010000138.1:0-1583 GCA_051891455.1 Clostridia bacterium
AGCTCCAGATATTTGTGCTATAGTAGAAAGCATTGTTTTTCCTGTTGATTGTAAAAATCTTTCATAAACTGTATAACCTATTGATCCTAAAGATAAGCAACAACAAATTTTTAAATATGTTGTTCCCATAGAAATTACTTGTTCATTTCCACCTGCAAATAATGATATGAACCATTTTGAGCCAAATGCTCCAAATAATAAGAAAATAGCATATATGCATACACTAAGGAAAATACCATTTCCTGCTATTTTATTTACTTTTTCATTATTTTTTTCTCCTAAGCTTTTTGAAAGTAGTGCGTTCAATCCAACCCCTGTTCCAACTCCTATTGCAATAATTAATATTTGTATTGGGAAAGCTATAGTTAATGCTTGGTTTGCAAGTGCACCACTTTCTCCCATATTTGCTACGAAAATACTATCAACTACGTTGTATAGTGCCTGTAAAACCATTGATACAATCATTGGTAAACCCATCTTCCAAAATAGTTTTTTCATTGGTACGTCTGCCATCTTGTTCCTCTTGTTTTCTTCCATAATTAATTCATTCCTCCTATTTTTTTGCACATAAAAAATGTGTAAAGCCAAACTCAATTGGATTTACACATTTTATGTTACACATTGATTATTATATTTGTCTTTTACAAATCGTATACAATAATATCACCTTTTGAAAAAAAATGTAAGTTTTTTTCAAAATTTTTTTAATTTACTTTTAATTTTTCTATCTCTTCAGTTGTTAATCCTGTTGATTTAACAATTATTTCTATATCTACTCCCAAATTTAGCAATTTTTTGGCAATTTCTATTTTTTCTTGTTTCATTCCTTGTTTCATGCCTTGTTCTCTTCCTTCTTGTAACCCCTGCTTAATTGCATATTGCCTTCTTGCGTATTCATCTCTTCTTCCTTTTACTCGTAGTTCTGCTAGTATTCTTAATTCTTCATCTTTACTCATCCCTGTTAGTTCTTCTACTGCTTCTTTTATGTTTTCATTTTTTGCCATAATTTCCTTCATCTCCTTTTTATTCGGGTTATCAAGGAATAGCATCCATTGGCATATTTTATTTTGTTCATTTTCTTTATACAATCTCTTCGCTTTTGGAATTTCTACTATTATTATCTCTAAGAAGTCTGTCAATATCCTTTTTCCCGTTTTATTATCTCTTATTTGCCATTTTGTGCCTAATTCCTCTATTCCCTTTAATTCTTTTATTTCATGGTCTAATATTATTATGCTTATAGTTTTGTGCAATTTTTCATATTCTTCACTTCTTTGTAGTTGTCTTGAATATGCATCTGCCCAATAATATAAAAATCTTTCATTTTCATAATCTTGTGCTTCTAATTGTATTTCTATATTACATTTTGTTCCATCTTCTAATTCTGTTCTTAAGTCCATTACTCCTAATTTTTGCTCTGCTATTTTTATATTTAAATGTCTATTTAGGTCTGTAGTTGCTACTTTAACTTTTTGGCCTAATATATCTGATATTAGGCTTTCTGTTAAATTTTTGTTTTCTTCCCTAAAAAGTGCATGAAACACAACATCTACCTTCGGTTTTAGTAATTCTTTAGTTTGTTC
>JBJFFF010000139.1:0-7871 GCA_051891455.1 Clostridia bacterium
GTTTGCATTTGTATATCTGGACTATTTCTATATGTTTTTAACGTATATGTTGAAATTCCAGCGAATTTAGCAAAATGACTAAGCGTAGGTTGAAAAGGTCCAATATTTATGTTAACTTGTTCTATCAAATACATATAAATATTCCAAACTGCTGCTAATTTTTCACTTGAATATTGTGGTTCTATATTTGATAATGGATTTATACTTTTAAAGAAAAACGTCGAAACTAGATATGGGTTATAAGGTTTCTCTTTATATTCAATTATTTCTCCATATTCATCCCTAACTTCAACTGTCATTAATTTTTGATATTCATCAATCTTATTGACTAATTCTTCTTCTTTTTGAGCTATAATATCATCCAAATTATCTAATGTGGCATTTACACAAAACTTTTCAAGTTGTATAACTTCATTCTTTTTTTCTAATTCTATCATTTTTTTGTCCACTTGTTCATCTGTTATTTCTTCTTTCTTTTTTTTAGGCATAAAATCACTCCCTTAACTATGTTTATTTTATAGACTTTATATTTTTTTGTCAACTAAATTGATTTTAACTCGTTTGTATGATATATTAAAAACAGGTTGGTGGTTGTATGAGTTATAAATTTGAAGATAATAGAAGTTTATATCAACAGCTAGAAGATTTAAAAGAAGCAAAAAAAATATTATATTCTGCCATTCATAATAATTTTTATAATGACTCAATAAGACAAGGTCTTTATGAAAAAGTTATGAAAGTTAATAAGAAAATGGACTATATTAGATATTTAATTAAAAAAGAGAAAAAGGAGCAAGCTAAAAATGAAAAGGGGACAAAAATTTGAAGAAAATTTTAGAAAATCAATAGATAAATCTGACCCAGAACTGTTTTTCTATAGATTTAAAGATGGAACTGCAGGATGGAAACCTACCGAAGAAACTAGATTTCAAGCGCACAATATATCTGATTGTATGATTTTTTATAGACATAAACTGTTTATTTTAGAATTAAAGTCACATAAAGGAAAATCTTTGCCTTTTAATTGCATAAGAGAGAGCCAATATAGGGAAATGTTTGATGTGAGTTTTAAAAAAAGTGTTTATCCTATGCTTATAGTTTTCTTTTCTGACATAAATGAGTGTTATGCTATCGATATTAGGCACATAATAGCCCTTAAAAGCAATTCTGAGAGAAAGTCAATACCTTTGTCATACTTCCAAGAAAAGGGTTTTAAAATCGAAACTCGTCAACTTAGGAGCAATTTCAGATTTGATGTAAAAGGTTTCTTAGATTTTTTTATAAAATACTTGACATTTTCAAATACTATTGATACAATGTATAAGAACATATAGTTGATATGTGTTACATTATGTTTTCATATTTTAGAGTTGGTCTCCACCCCAACTCTTTTTTTATATAAAAAAGAACCTAGCGGGCATTGCTAGGTTGGTTAAGTGCAGAATATTTTATCAGAAAAGCCTGATGTTTTATCAATACTGATTATAACATTCTAATTAATTTTTGTCAATAAAAAAGTGGCAGACCGAGCAATAAATCTACCACAAATGTCTAGTTAAGGGAACAAAGACATTACACTTTAAATATTCCACCTTTTTTATTTTTTGTCAATAGTATTAGCAAAAAATTCAATTATGCATTGTTCACATTCTCCTTCTTCTGGATAGTCTGGGCATTTTTTATTTTGTTTTTGACAAATATCAAAGTCAATGTCTTGACTCGATATATATTTAGCCATTTTATATGAGACATCATTTAGTCCCATTATTTTATTATGTAAATCAATTATAATTGAGTCTTTTCTTAAGCAATTTTGTTTTAAATCTTCAATCTGCTCTCTTTGATTAAAGTATTTCATATATATTTCATCTGAGTCTGGATATAGAAGTCCTTTTCTTTTTGCTCTCTCTTCTTTTAAGTATTTTTTTCTATACTCTCTATCGTCAAAAACTTCTAATATCCTTTGATAGTCTTTGACCTCGTCCAAAAGCCCTAATACAAACTCTCTTTCTACCCTAGTTAGATATATTGGTTCTTCACTTGTTAATTTTTTAAAAAATTTTTTTAAGTTTATATCCTTTTTCATATTATTTTTCCTTTCTAAGAGCTTCAAGTTCAATTAAAACAGTTTCAATTGCAGAGCAATGCCCTTCACAAAATTTTTCAAAGTCTGTTTCTGTTCTATTATTTCTTAAAAGTCTATCATCTCTCACATAATTTACAAGTTCTTTTATAGCATCATTAACAGTATATTTCACTCTCATCTTTCTTCCTCCTCATAATATTCTTCAATTTTTCTCATTGTCTCTCGTTTTATTTGTGCTCTGCTTAGTTGTTCTTGCTTCTTTCTTTCTCTAATTGCTCTTTTTCTATTGTATTTTGGAGTATCATCTTCAAGAGGTATTGTTATATAGTCTGTCATGTCAAAAGCAATACTGTCATGGTTTATTACCTCTTCTGTATTAAATGCTATTGCATTAATCTTATATGCCCTTAACATATTATTAATTATTTCTTCTTGATGTCGAGGAAGGCTGTGTAAATATGCATGTGCTGTTGCTTCTACAACTGCTCCATTCTCTACTGTTGCTGGTCCTCCTTCGCTTCTGTGTCTTAAATGATGATAAGTTAATTGTTTGCTTATCTTTTTCCCCTTAAATCGTTTTTCTGCCACATAACTTTTGTATGTCCTAATTCCTCCCATTTGCTCAATTCGTTCAGCTATTCTAGCTTTATGGAACATACATCCGTCTCCGTAAATCTCTATAAGTGCATTTTTTGCTCTTTTGTTTAAGTTCCCCATATGCAAACCTCCTACTACTTAAAATACATTACATAACTACTATTAATATAATATATTTGACCTGCAATTTCAACTTGAAGAACCTCATTTCCTTTAATTTTTTCAAAAATATCTTCTAATTTATAACAATTAAGGACTTTAACATTATTCCAGTCAAAGTCCATAGTCTTTAAATATTCAATTTTAATCATTGTTCCTTTTGTTTCCCTCCCATGCGTCATTTATCTCACATTCTTCATCTATTAAAGCAAAAATGTCTCCGTCTTCTTCACTTGATGTTATTATATTTTCCATCCAGCATCCCCCTCTATTATCTCTATGTTCTCGGCATCCCCAATAATTCTAGCATAATATTCTGTCTCATCTATTGCGCAGCTTTCACAACTGCACCATATTAGGCGTCCTTTGAGCTCTCCATCTATAACATCTCCGCACTTTTTGCATTTAATCTTCATTCGTTTCTTCCTCCTTTAATTTTTCACATAAAATATTGTATTTTGTATCATTTACTCCTTCATATACGGCATATTTATCATCATTTTTAACGGCTCTTTTAGCATAATCCACCAAATTGTCTATAAGAGATTTTAGACTATCTACTGTGTCCCAACCATCATAATCTGCCCCTAAGTCAACTATTAACCTACAATATCCATCTTTTATGTCAACTTTACGTTTTAATTGGTCTATTTCTTCATCTGTCATTATTTAGTCCTCCTCGCCTATTGGTAACAAGTCTGTTTCTCCTATATAGTCTACGTCTTCTTCTGTACAAAATATATAAGCTGTTCCTTGTTGTGGCATTGGTACTCCTATCATTAATCTATTTGGTTTTTCTTCATTTACAAATCCAAAACAACCACACCATTTATGGCGTTCATTAAATTGAACTACTTTCTTCTTCATTTTATCACTCCTAATCGTTTAGATTTTCATAATTGCGTCTATTTTTACCATAGTCGCTACCCTCTACAACTAAGCCAATTTCTGCATATAAATCTTGATTTAGCTTCATCATCTCTGAATGTTCTTTCTTTCTTATGTCCGTTAGCTCTGTTTTGTCGACATGAACCAAAATTCTTTCGCTTTTCTCTAGTAAACCCTTAGTTTTGTCTATATATGTTCTATAACAATAGCTGCTTATGTGTTTTGGCTTCAAAATATAATATCCTACATTTGTTATTGTCTTTAATACATATCCATAGTCTATTAGGAAATTCTTAACCCTTGACATTGCACTTCTAAATTTTCGTTTTTCTTTCTCGTCATCTATATTATAATGCAAAATCTTCGCAATTTGCTCAAATGTTATTGTGTCTCCATAATTTTTGCTTAGAATAAGCTCAATTGTCTCCTGCAGCTCTCTTTTCTTTAAGCTATTATATCTACTATCATATCTAAAATTCTGCTCCACCATCATCTATTCCCTTCTTTTTATATATATTTTTAGGCACTTCTACTGCTTCATAAACATTCCAACCTCTTCTATATACTCTTTGCTCAAGTATTGTCTGAGGTACGCCTGTTTTCTCTGCTATTTGACTAATTGTTAAGTATTCTCCATAGTATTCGAACCTATTTGCCTTCTTTTCGCCCTTCTCGTAAGCCATCTTCTCTCGTTCACTTCTAGATACAACTCTCAAATTGTCATAGTTACAATTGGTTTTGTCTCCGTCTAGGTAAATAATAACATCATTTTTTGATAACTTTTCTCCAGAAAAGGCTTCATATACTAATCTTCCTAGCATTTTCCCATGACGTTTATCACCTTTATTCAAACTAACCTCTAAATTACCACTTTTGTTAGTTTTTATGGCTAAAAGCCTCGCTTTAGGGCGAACTTTAGCGGTATTGCTAACCTCATAGTTATCAAATCCATCAATATCTTTCCAAATTTCTTCCATTATTCCTCCTTAAAGTGCAGAATTTGCACTTTAAAATATATTTTTGCACTTTAGTCATTTAAACCAAGCTCTTTTAATGAATAATATCCGTCAATAATTCCATTAAAATTACCTATTTTTTTTGGAATATACATCCCGAACTCGGCATCATCATTGTCTGTATAATATGGACCTTTGCTATTGCAACAATATACCCAAACCCACTTCTCATATTTTGAAAAGCGCAAATATTTTATGTCTGTAATTCCTAAAGCCGTTTTTACAAAAAGCAATATGTCTTTTAAACAATATCTTTCTGCTCTAGTTAAAAATTCTTTCCTTTCATAAACTGTCTCGTATATTCCTTTAGGACGTTCTACTTTTACAACATCATCCATATTTATCCAAGCACACCCATCACCATTTAAGATTATTGCTGTGCCATTATTTAATGTAATTTTATCTCCAACTTGTAAATCTTTTACTTCAATCATATTTACCACCTCATTAAAACTCCTGTTTCATCATAAATATTAATTGCAGAATAGTCTATGCTGCAACCTCCATCTATGTTCTCTATATATTTTAAAAATTCCTTTAGCTCTTTTCTTGTTATATTTCCGCTTCTATCTCTTAAGTCTCCGACAATTGATATGACTACTCGTGTTTGATATTTCCCCTCTGGACACTCAAAACTTTCATCTGCGCCACACTCAAAGCCTCCTTCGGCTAACCTCTTTATAGTCTTTCCATATTTGCAATGGTCACAGTCACAACTTGTCCATGTATTATGTCCACTAGGTACATTTACAAATATATCTGCGTCTTGCTCACTTCCTGTTATTCTTGGGGCTCCTTTTAATTGCTCTTCCATCCAACTTTTTATGTTAACCTCTTCTTTGAATGTGTCAACATATATTGCTCCGCATATGTGCGTCCAATTGCTCATATTATTCACCTCTTGTTTGTTTTAAAATTCTTATTATTCTATTTGCATCTCCCTTAGTTAGCCTTTCGTAGTCATGATATACCATATATCGTATCATTTTTAATTGTTCTTGCGTAACTTCATCATTTTGCCACATGTCTTCTTCATTATCAATATCATATTGGTTGTCTCTTATTTGACGTGCCATCTCTACACTTAAATCAGCAACATTTTCTGTGTCTTTTGCTCTAAAAAGATATTCTGTGGCTATTTCAATTGCTTTTTCTAGTTCTATTATTTCCATAAATACTCCTAGTCTAGTAAGAACCATACCTTGTCAAGAATATAGTCTAGCTCCCTTAATATATCATCTGTGCTTAAATATGCTTTCGCTTTCTCTACATCATAGTTTGCTTCTAATTTCTCTGCACCTCTGGCTACTACTTTGTCATCTACTACTATTAACTCTTCACTACTTATGTAACCTTTATAGATGCTCCTCCTATATGATTGTAACTCATATAATGCACTTATTAGCTTATGCCTATGTATTATTAACTCGACATCTTCTCTTTCTTCATTCTCGTCAAACTCAAAATTAACTTTGCTCATTGTTCTTCCTTTCTTTCTAATGCCTCTTTTAACTTTTTGTTCTCTGCCTCTAGCTCCTCTATATAGTCTATTAAAGAACTTACTTGAAGCGGAGTAAACTTGTTGAATGGAATGTCATCCATCTCTCTTAAAAATTGCGTTGGTCTTTCTTCTCTTGCTCCCATTTATCATCTTCCCTCTCTGCAATTAAGCTACCTGCCGTCATTCCCGTTATAAGCCCTACTATATATTTTATCGGATTTGGTGCATATCCACCTAGAAATCCTCCTATGATTACTACTAATACTGCTAATATTATTCTAATTGTCTCTCTTTTCTTCATCTTCTTGCTCCTCTTCCATATATATCTGTGGTGATACCTCTCCTTGCCCTAACATTAATTGCCTATATATCACTAATAATGGCACTACCGCAAATACTACAAATATTAACCCTATTAAAAAGGTTATCTGCCTCTCCGTTAATCCTAACATCCTCTTCATCATCTCCTCCTCTTTTCCATATCCTTTCTTCTTCTTCTTCTTTTTATTTTTTAGAGGTAAGAGCTGTATATCTATATGCGTAGTCTTTATTTTTTCTTGGAACTCTACTAAAGGATATTGAAAGGAGTGGTTCCTGTCTCTTACCTCTTGGCTCGGGAACCTAGACTCGAACTAAGAATAACAAGGTCAAAGCCTGTTGTTATACCTTTTAACTATTCCCGAATATTATTTTTGACCGGTGGGTCGGGATTTGCACCCGACATGAACTAAAATTTATTATGATGTTTATAAGTCCGTTCATAACTACGTTTAGTTCTATACTTATCTTAGCGTCTACCTATTCCGCCACCTCCGATATTTTTTTTTCTGAGATAGAGAGCACCTTTCCTCTTTCTTCAACCTTGGTATGGGCTTGCTTTTATTTTTTTAGGAGCGTCTAGGAAGGGTCCTTGGGTACTCCTCTATCTCTTTGCTTCTTCAAAAGCATTTTAATTTTACCATATCTTTTTAAATTTGTCAATACATTTTTCCTAACTTTTTTAATTTGTCTTGCTGTCTTCCCCCTCGATATTTTTTTTGCTGGCGATGGGTGAGGGGGTAACTGGGGAGGGGTTTGAGTTGGTCACGGGGGTTGGGTGTGCCTCTTTGCCTCTCCTACTTCCATAAATGTCAATTATGGGAAGTTGAAACAAAAATAAAATTTGCTCAAATAAAAATGCAAAAAAGTAGTCCTTGTTTATCTAATCCAAAATCACAAAATGGTAGACATAATATAATAAAATGAAAGAGGCGTATATAATATATATACAACAATTATACAACACAATATATATATGGGGAGAGAATAGAGGTAGACATAAAGTAGGAATAAAGTATTAAAAAACTTTTATAACTTTTGGCAAAAGTATTGAAATATATTAAAATATATGGTATAATTATAAAAGATTATGGCATATATTTTTAATGGAGGGACAAGATATGAACGCTACTGAACAGAAAACTGCTGCAAAGAAATTCGCCGAATATTGGAAAGATAAAGGCTACGAAAAGGGCGAAAGTCAGAAATTCTGGATAGACCTACTGACCCACGTTTACGGCGTTGATGATATAGCTTCATTTATCAGCTTTGAAGATCAGGTTCACCTTGACCACACAAGCTTTAT
>JBJFFF010000140.1:0-1565 GCA_051891455.1 Clostridia bacterium
CAAATGGAAGCAATTTTTGTACGGCTGTAGGTTTATTATTTAATTCTTCATTTTCATCCATAATTTTATTTTCTCCTTTCAATTAATTAATTTTTTTATATCATATAGTTTTATTATTTGCAATAGTTTAATTAATTATTTTTATTTACGTATGTTTCTAAAATATATACTGCTGATATTGTGTCTACAATATTTTTTTTCTTTTTAGAATTTATGTTTAACTCATTCATTGTTTTATGAGCCTGTACTGTTGTTAGCCTTTCATCTACTGTTTCTATTTTCATTTTATTATATTTGCATTTTAATTTATGTATAAATTTGTTTGTAGCTTCCACTCTAAATGTACTACTGCCATCCATATTAAGAGGCATTCCTACAACAATTGTATCTACATCATATTCTGCAAATATTTCATCCAATCTTGCCAATACTATTTTATCATTGCCATTATGATGTATTGTTTCTAATCCTTGTACAGTTATATTTAATGCATCTGTTATTGCTAAGCCTACTCTTGCATCTCCATAATCAATTCCTATTCTTCTCATCTTACTCATCTACTTCTATATAGTTTTTAACCATTTTCTCTAAAAGTTCATCTCTTTCTAATGTTCTTATTATGTTTCTCGCATTTTTATGGCTTGTTATATAAGTAGGGTCTCCAGACAAAATATATCCTACTATTTGATTAATTGGATTATAGCCTTTTTCTTTAAGGGCATCATATACTTGCTTTAAAATTTCCTTTGTTTGGTTGTTTTTATCTCTTTCTACCTTAAAGTTCATTGTTTCGTCGTTTACCATAGTTTACCTCCTTAAAATATATTCATTTCAACACGGGCAGGGGTGGAACCCTGCCCCTACATTTTATTTGTTTTTTCTAGTATTTACTCAATATTATATGCTTGTTATTGCACTTTCTGTTTTATCGCTATTATCTAAATATTCCTCTAATTTTTTTGTTACTTCTTCTATTCCTGTTCCTTTATAATATGAAGCAATCACAAAGTTAGTTTCTGGTTTTACTAGAACTAAATTTTTTGCTTTTCCTTTAGTCTTACTCTCTATTTCAATTTGTATGTCTTCGATTTTTTGTTTTAAATCAACTAAAAATTCTGTTGCTCCTTCTACATCAATTCCTGGGAAAACAATTGCGAATTTTGGTCCCATATATCTAACAAAAATACTGTCGGATGAAATACTGGTTTTAACAAAATTTGCTACTCTTAAAATGATTTCAGTCCCAATATTTCGACCATATTTTTCATTTATCCTTTCTATATTTGTTATTGTAAGCATGCAAATAGTAGACTGTGCAAATTCATCAATTTTTCTTTTGCCTTCTCCATATAAATATTCTGCTGAAAATAATCCTGTTGTTTTATCTTCCCTATATATATTTTCTATGGTATTTTGATATGATACAGTTTTTAAAACTGATACTATGTTTTCCTTAATTACCCCCAAAATATTTGTATCCATATTATCAAAAGCATGTTCCAAATCGCTTTCTATTATCCAGTACCCAATATAAATGTTATCTATATAAAGTGGGAAAAACATTG